>NZ_CAJYMO010000315.1 GCF_913776365.1 uncultured Chryseobacterium sp.
ACTCCCCGGTCCGTGCATTCAAATCCGTAGGAGGAGTGCCGGTTTTTATGAAATCTGCAAAAGGAGCTTACCTTACTGATGCCGATGACAATACCTATATCGATTACATCAATTCCTGGGGGCCGGCCATTCTCGGCCATACCCATCCCGAGGTTCTGGAAGCGCTGAAAATTCAGGCCGAAAAAGGTTTTTCTTTCGGTGCACCGACGGAGCTTGAAACGGAAATTGCAAAATTTATCGTCGAAAATGTTCCGAATATCGATCAGATCAGAATGGTGTCTTCAGGAACAGAAGCCTGTATGAGTGCTGTCAGGCTGGCCAGAGGTTTTACCGGAAGAGATAAGATTGTAAAATTTGAAGGTTGTTATCACGGGCATTCGGATTCATTTCTTATTAAAGCGGGGAGTGGAGCAGCCACTTTCGGAAATCCGAATTCTCCCGGCGTAACAGCAGGAACGGCAAAAGATACTTTGCTGGCAAGATACAATGATATGGGGCAGGTAGAAGACCTGTTCAGACATAATCAGGGTGAAATTGCGGCGGTTATTATTGAGCCTGTTGCCGGAAACATGGGTTGTGTCCTTCCTGAAAACGAATTTCTTCAAAAGCTGAGAACCATCTGTGATGAAAACGGAGCATTACTGATCTTTGACGAGGTAATGACCGGCTTCAGGCTGGCATTCGGAGGAGCGCAGGAGCTTTTTAATGTTAAAGCGGATCTCGTGACCTACGGAAAAGTAATCGGCGGTGGACTTCCGGTCGGTGCTTTTGCAGGCAGAAACGAAATTATGGACTATCTGGCACCAAAAGGTGCAGTTTATCAGGCAGGGACCTTAAGCGGAAACCCTTTGGCCATGAGAGCCGGACTGAAAACTTTGCAGCTGATCAAAAATGATCCTGAATTCTTCAACAGATTGGAAAAAACCACGGAAACGCTGAATTTCGAAATCGGAAAAATCCTGAATGAAAAAGGAATTGCCCATAAAATCAACCGAAAAGGATCGATGATGTCCGTATTTTTCCATACGAACAGGGTTTCTAATTTTGATGAAGCCCAGGAGGCCAACCATGCCTTATTTAATAATTTCTTCCACCAGATGCTGCAGAACGGGATCTATCTTCCGCCAAGCGGCTATGAAACGTATTTTATCAGTAATGCGATTAAAGATAAAGAAATCGACAGAACGCTGGAAGCGGTGAGGAAATTCGAGTACTCTTAAAAAGTCAATGGTGAATTCTTTCAGGTGAATTGTCAATTCCTTTCGGGTGAATGGTGAATTTTTTAATTGATTCACAATTGACATGCGAAGTAAAATTGACCATTCACGATTCATTTGTCAATGGTGAATTCCTTCGGGGAAATGGTGCATTTTTTATTGATTACAATTGATTTGCAAAGCAAGATAAAGCATTCATGATTTAATTATTATGATCAAATCCTTTGGAAGAATAGTGAATTTTCTGGCTTACTTTACAATTGACTTGCGCAGCAAAATTGACCATTGACTATTCACCTATAAAAATAGAAAACGCAGTGCAAACTGCGTTTTCTGTTTTTATACATCATTTAATATGAAATTAATATTCCTGAAATCTTAAAAGTTTTTGAACATCTTATTTTTATGCTTTAAAAAAACATTCAGATCATGCACAAAATAATTAAGACCGGCGAATGGAAGTATTCCGGAAATACCTATCTGCCGATTTTACTGGTAGAGCAGGAGCCCGGTAACCTTTCATCATTGGGATCTGCTGCTTTTTCATCAACTATCGGAAAAGACAGCACCGTCTATTACCTGCATTTCGGAAAGTACCTTATTGATGAACAAGGCTATATTTCAGCAGACAGCAGTTCGCGCCCCTTTCTATCGGTACAGGACGCTTTGGGGTATGCGGAACGGAATATTGAAATTCTGAACTGGAATACGGAGTAATATGATCTTTTACGTTATTTATTATTTGCATTAAGTTAATAAAGCAACTCTTTTATTAAATAAGTAAAATATTTTTGAAAAAATTTAAAATTAACAATTAAATACTAAGGACATGAAAAGACTTTACATGAGCGCACTTACCCTGTGCATGGTACTGGGCATTTCCGCCCAGGAAGTGGTCTGGCAGAAAGACATTACGTCTTCGACGCAGGATTTCCTTTCCCAGGTGACCACCACCATCGATCAGCAATACCTGATTTCAGGCAGCAGTATCCGGTCCAATAAAATCTCTTCGGATAATAAGCAGAACAACGGCTACGATTTCCATGTGGTGAAACTGAACCAGCAGGGAGAAGAAGTCTGGGAAAAATACTTCTCCGGGAAAAACCATGATTTCTTATCAGCCACCGTCAATACGCAGGAAGGTGGGTATTTACTTGCAGGCACGTCCTACTCAGGCCAAGGCCTGGATAAAAAAGAGGAATCCAGAGGCGGAAGCGATCTCTGGCTGATCCGCATCAACGAATTCGGGGATGAATTGTGGCAGAAAACCATCGGCGGAGCTTCAGACGAAGAAGCAAGAGCAGTGATCCAGACGACGGATTTCGGATTTTTTGCAGCAGGCAACATCCAGAATTCAGAGAAAGGATTCGGATCGAAAGACGTTCTTATCGTAAGGCTTGATAAGAACGGAAAGGAAATTTCACAACTTATTTTAGGCGGAAAAGGACTCGATGAAGTGGAGAAAATAATTCCGACTCTGGATGGCGGAGCATTGTTAGGGATCTATTCCAGAAGTGGAGCGGTGGCTGGAAGTAGCAAAGTCATTAACCATCAACCAAAACCACCTCCAATTACGGCGAAGGCGATTATCACATCGTCAAGCTTAATAAAGAAGGCAAGGTAGAATGGGAAAAGAATTTCGGTGGAACAGGTGACGATCATTTAAGGACTTTGGCCATGACTTCCACCGGTTATCTGATCGGCGGGGAATCCAGATCGGAGCGTTCGGGAAATAAAACCGTAGGCATCGAAGAGGGAACAGACCTTTGGTTGATCTCCGTAAACCCGAGAGGCGAAGAGATATGGCAGAAGTCCTACAATTTCAAGAACCGGGATGTTCTGATGGGCATGAGCGTTCTGCATGCTTCCGATGATAAAAATACGAGAGGGATTTTATTGGGCGGCTACACGCAGGCAGAGGGAAGAATCGAAACGGATGATGAAAAGTTCTGGATGCTGTATTTGGATCAGAATGGCAATGAGCAGTGGAGAAAGCACGTCAAAGGCGAATCCAGCAAAAGGGAAGAACGGCTTTCGGATATTAAGCTGAATAGAAACGGTTCAATCATTTTGGCCGGAACCAGCGCCGAGGAACTGGGAAGAGAAAACTGGAAAATTGTGAAGTTAGGTGATAAGCAAATTGACCAATTGATCGAGAAGCAGGATATTAAGATTTACCCGAATCCGGTGAGTGATTTCGCGTATGTGGAGCTTGGGTTTGAGGGTTTGAGGGAAGGTGCGTTTGGAGCGGAAATTACGGTGTATGATATGGGAGGAAGGCAGCTTCAGAACGTTAAAACAAAAA
>NZ_CAJYMO010000316.1 GCF_913776365.1 uncultured Chryseobacterium sp.
AGCCTGTGCCGGTCTTCTGGACAACGATCATCCCGAAGACTGCATCAGGCGTGAGACCGAGGAGGAAACGGGATACCAGATCCGGCATGCTGAAAAAATATTTGAAGCGTATATGTCGCCCGGTTCGGTTACGGAAATTCTTCATTTTTTCATTGCCGAATATTCAGCCGAAATGAAAATAAACGATGGCGGCGGGCTGGCGGATGAAGGCGAGAACATCGAAGTAATGGAAGTGTCATTTGAAGATGCACTGGATATGATTGATTCCGGGGAAATTAAGGATGCCAAAACCATTATGTTGCTGCAATACCTCAGAATAAAAAATATTTTGTAAATTCTGCCGTTTTACTATAAACCCGATTCAATGAAAATCCTATATACCATAAGTCTTTCCGTCGTACTTTCCGCCAGTGGTTTTGCACAGAAAATTACCAAGGCCGGCCCGAAAGATAAAGCCGTGATCGAACATTTCCGGAATAATTATAAAAAGAAAAATTATAAAAAGTTTGACGGTGATATGACGGTGAATGACAAACAGATTGTATTCGATAAGAAAACTGTTTTTTATGATCCTTCTGACAAAATTACGGCCCAGATCCTGAAAGAAAGGCTGGTCTACCCTCAGTTGCTTACCGATTTCCAGGTAGACCGGTTTGAGAATGAGGACAGCGATAGGACCCAGAAAAGATTTGCCAAGCTGCAGAAAAACTGGAAAGATGCTTTTGAAGTCAACAACATCCGGTTCAGCAATGGTTCGGAACTTACCTATCTAAGCCAGGATCCTGCTGTAAGAAGATATAAGGTTCTGTGTAAAGACCCTAAATTCCCGAATATGATGGCTTATTATTTTGAACTTACCGATAAGCGTGCTGATAAAAATACCTCCAATGAAGATTTCATTAAAAATGCAAAACTTACGCATATTTATCAAAGGACAGAGTAACTAATATTGCATGTATAATCCAATCCGCCGGAACAGAAATATCGGAACTGATAACCAGGGTTTCAGCAATAACAATAAACTAAGGATTGCCACTCCTTATGGAACACTAAAATCGTTCTATGAAAGAATTGGAAAATATCACATCATCAATGGGCATGAGTTTTTATTTATTGTAGAAGAGACACGGGAAAACTGTTTTCATTCATGTTCGGTAAATGATATAGCAAAGATGATTATGCATATTCCATCAGAAGATTACGGTAATCTGAGATTCATTATCTTGCGTCAGGCCAAAAGAAAAGAAGAAATTATTTCTCCGGTTTGGGGAAGACTGATATATAGCTTTGAATTTGACAAAGAATATGCTCCAGCCATCATTTTAGATGCTATCGATACCAATAAAAAACTCGTATGGTCTAAAAAAATGACTATCGAAGATCAGAAAGAATTTACAAGATTGCGGGAGGATAAGCATCTTTTTACAGATAACAGAAAAGCTTATATCTCACCGATCTGCTCGGAGCCCTCGAGAAACACACAACTTTACAGAACATTACTTCATGAATTTGGACACTATGTACATTACCTTGAAGTGGTGGAACGCCCCGGAAGTGAAACGGAAGACTACGAAATGAAAGAAGAACGAGACAATTTTTATTTTCAATTGCCTCATGTGGAAAAAGCAAAATTTGCTCATCAATATGCCGACAGGCTAAAAAAGAAATTGATCAACGACAGAATTATTCCGTTTGATCAAAGTTAAAACTATACTTTGACTTTCCAGAGAGCACTTAATTAAATTCTATGTAACTGATGAGTTGCCAAATTAACAATTATTTTAACCCCATCTGCGAGTTCCGACAAATCCATCCGGTTATAAAAGGACAGCCGTTGCGAACCAATGATCCGGGAATGATGACCATCCGCGATGCATTGAACGGTTTGAAAGATTGCCTGGAGGATGAGTACAATACCTTCCGTAGCAATGATCTGTCGGTGCAGATTTCCCGTGGCATTACCAATCTGCCGCATGTACTCTATGCCTGTATCCTTCCGCCGGGCCAACTGGTCCCAAACGGAATTTACACCGTCATCTGTTTTGATGTATTGGGAAGAGGCGCCCTGGTGGGTTGCGTAGAATCCAAAGTGACTTCTAAAGGCCTTAAAACCGTACAACGCAAAAAAGGTCCGGGGCTTTTATCTATTGATGTGGATGGTGCCAGCGAACGTACGAAGTACAATAATGTGTTTGTCAATCCGAAAGAATTCTATTATCCTTTGGAAAATGAAGATGCATTAGACCTGCACATTAAGGAATCGCTGGAATTGGCATTGGATTTTCTGGTAACCCCTGTTAACGTTAAAAATGTTAACAGGGATAAACGTTAACAGGGGTAAAAACGTTAACAAGGGTAAAAAATATTTCCTACATTTGTCCGGAAATAGTTCTTTAACATCCTTCATCAAACGGAAAAGGTTTTACGTAAAGTAGATTAATAGGGAATCGTGTGAGAATCACGAGCTGTCGCGCAACTGTAAGTAATACCCCAAAGGTTTTT
This sequence comes from uncultured Chryseobacterium sp., assembly GCF_913776365.1. Lineage (GTDB taxonomy): Bacteria > Bacteroidota > Bacteroidia > Flavobacteriales > Weeksellaceae > Chryseobacterium. The sequence continues at coordinate 2,503 of NZ_CAJYMO010000316.1, forward strand.
GTCCGAGT
>NZ_CAJYMO010000317.1 GCF_913776365.1 uncultured Chryseobacterium sp.
ATGGCGACTGGCCTACCATTTACGGACAGAACTATACGGCCTTCCTCACCTCGGACGGTATTGAAAAAAATGAAGACGGAAGCTTTAAGACAAAAAAAACCGGCGAAATCTATGAGAAAGACGAGAAAACCGGAACCTACAGAAAAACCGGTGACCGTTTCAACTATGTCTTCAATAAAGCGCATGTAGGCTTTATGCCGAGGATGTTCAGTGAAGATAAAGACGTCATGTCCAACTACATTTCGATGTACGGCGCTCCGGACTTCACCTTCAATGACGCCAACGAAGAGGTTGCCAACAGCCCTGAGGCCAAACAGATCTATGAAGAGCTGAGACAGAAATATGCAGACAAAAGCATTACGGCCTCCGACTACCTGAAGGTGAAGCCTTATAACCTGATTACCATCCAGAAGCCTTCACTGGCACAGAACCTGGATTATTTCATTACCTTTCAGAACGGTTATTACTTTGCAAGGTACCTGATGTGGAATTTCGTTGGTCGCCAGAACGACCTGGAAGGAAATATGGAAAGCACGAGAGGGAACTGGATTTCCGGGATTCCTTTTATTGATAACGGAATTGTAGGAAACCAGGACAAGATGCCTGCCAAGTTTAAAAACGAAAGTACGGTAAAATTCTTCTTCCTGCCGCTGATTCTGGGACTGATCGGATTCTTTTTCCAGCTGAACAGGGATTTCGGAAGGTTCTACGCAATGCTTTCAATCTTTGTGCTGATGAGCGTAGGGATTGTTTTTTATACCGGTGTAAAACCGTTCGAACCCCGGGAGAGGGATTATGCAATGGTTGGCTCTTTCTATGTATTTGCCATCTGGATCGGCCTGGGTGCCGGAGCTCTGCTCTGGCTGCTGCAGTCTAAAGTGAAATCGGGTGCGGCGAATCTGGTATTGGGCGTTGTGCTGCTGGGTGTGCCTTTCATGATGGGATTCCAGAACTATAATGTTCACAACCGTCATAACCGGTATACTTCATACGATTACGGATATTCGATTCTTAAATCACTGCCTAAAAATGACATCCTGTTTGTATACGGTGATAATGATACCTATCCGGTATGGGCTATCCAGGAAACACAAAATTTCAGAGATGATGTGAAGGTGGTCAACTTCACACTGGCTTCCACACCATGGAATATCGATCAGATTAAAAGAAGAACCTATAATGCCGCGCCGGTTCCGGGAGTTCTTACCCATGATGATTACAGAGACGGCGTAAACGATCAGATCTATATGATGAAGAAAGAAGACTGGCAGGGGCTTTTCTCCATGCTGAAAGAGCAGGGTGCACCGGCAACTGAATTTGCCGAATTCAGAAAGTACCTGACCCAGGATTCCATGACGATGAAAGAGGCCATCAGCTTCCTTAAGTACACGTCTCCTTCGAAAAACGAACTGCTGAAAATGTATTTCGGGGAAGAGAAGTTTGAAAAATACAACATCCTTCCGGTAAACAAGTTTATCCTTCCCGTGAATAAGGCCAATGCCGTACAGTCTGGAATCATTAAACAATCTGACCTGCCGGAGACGGTAAACCAGATCATGATTACCTATAAGGCAAACACCTTATACAAAAATAACCTGATCATGCTGGATATTCTGGCCAACTTTGACTGGAAGAAACCGATCAGCTTCTCCTCCGGAGGAATCTATGACAGTGAAAATATTTTCTACCTGGACGAATACCTTCAGTTTGACGGATTCAGCTACAGGCTGGTTCCGATCCATACGCCGCCGTCATCGGACGGAGAAATGGGCAGAGTGGACGGCAATTCCCTGTACAATGTGGTGAAAAACTACCGGTGGGGGAATTTCAAGGACCTGAATACCCATTTCGATGAGACCGCTACTTCCAACATCATGAGCTACCGCTCGTCTGCCAGCAGGGCTGCCTCTTCTCTGGCAGAGATGGGCCAGAAAGGAAAGGCGCTCGAAATGCTTGATCTGGCATCCAAGGAAATTCCGGCCCAGAAGTATAACGACCCGCGTTCCTTAAGCTCCATGGTCTATGGATATATCGTATCCGGGCAGGAAGCCAAAGGGCTGAAACTGGCCGAAGTGCTGAAAAAGGGAATCTTTGATGAGTATGATTATTACATGAGCTTAAGCAAAGCGGACCAGAGTTATCTGAGAAGACAGATCAGGACAAAGCCGATGGAATATTCCCTGGTGGTTTCTGCCGTTACCGATGCATACAAGAAAATCGGCAAAAAAGATAAAGCCTATGAGTACCTGGTAAAATCCATTGAGCCGATCGACAAAAAATTCAACACCTTCGTCGAGAACCTTAAGGAAATGGGGAAAGAAAAGGCGATGAGCGAATCTGACCAGGTGCAGAAGATCACGCCGTTCTATCAGTATCTGTTTGATATTATGGAACCTTTTGATTCTACCTATTCCAAAGAGAAAGAATCGCAGATCACCAATTCGATCATGAAAGCAACCCAGTAATTGCTGGCAGCAACATATAAGTAAAAACGGAACTTCGGTTCCGTTTTTTTTATTATTGTGCCACAGGAATTTTAAGATTATCTTTGCGGGATTAACGAAGCACAATGACAGATACAGAAAGTAAAAAAATCCCATTGTTGGCTGTAGGAATTACAGTACTTTTTAAACTCTTGTTTTTACTCACGCATTATATCCAGGAAGATGCCTTCATCACCTGGAGGGTAGCACAGAACCTGCTGGATTACGGAGTCATCGGATTCAATGGTGACACTAAAATTTCTGCGTCTACCACCCATCTGTATGTATTTGTTTCCTGGTTCTTCAACCTGGTTTTCGGAAAAGAAAATTTTACAGAACCGCTTCTGATCTTTAATTCTGTCCTTTTTACACTGGGAAGCCTTTTGCTTTCCCATCTGCTGCTGAAGAATGCCTGGCACAAAGCACTCTTCATTTTCCTGATTGGCATCTTGCCGCCCGCCATCAAGATTTCCATTCTCGGAATGGAATACGGCCTCCTGTTTTTCCTGGAAATGGCGCTTTTGTACTACGGCTTCCACAAAAAGAAAAAGTGGGCACTGCTTGTATTTCCTGTCCTGATTATTTTCACAAGAATCGACACCGTTATCTTTCTCGGGATCATATTTGTGACAGACCTTCTCTGGACCAGGAAGCTCAGATGGGGCTACGTTCTCGGCGGTATCCTGGGCCTTACGGCAACACTGGCTTTCAACTGGCTGTATTTCGGCGAAATGGTCAATAACACCATTACCGCAAAAAAGCTGGCTTACGATCACCATTTTACCTTTGCACAGAACCTGAATATATTCGCATCCAATTTTGGTAATTTCTGCGGTATGCTGAAGCTTCCCGGGGATTTCAATCCGGTAACCATCGTGATCCTTCTTTTTGAAATCCTGTGTTTTGTCTATCTGATCAGGCAGAAGCAGCAGCGAAATTATTTCCTCTGGATCATCTTTATTTTCGGCTGGGTAAAGCAGGTTATTTTCCTGTCTCAGAAAAGTTTTTTCGACTGGTATTACTGGGTGCCGCAGCTGCTGCTGTTTGTTCCGGTACTTGTTTTTATTCTCGAACAGAGGGTAAAAAAAATCCTGTGGCTGTCTTTATTTATTGCGGTCTACAGTATTCCGATGCTGGCATTCCAGACTATTCATTGTATTGCTACCGGAAACGGTGAGTGGAATTACCGGAGAACGATCGGCCTGTTTCTTAACGGTTACGAGAACGATAAAAACCAGTGGATTTTCCTGGAACCGGCCGGATATGTGCCGTATTTTTCCGGATTAAAAACCATTGATGAGGTGGGACTGGTTGACAAAGGGGTGCAGGAGGAAATTAAAAAAGACAAAAACCATTTCAGGATCAACACGGTGAAAAACAGGAAACCGAAATATCTTCTGTCTTACCGCGATCTCTTTACTGGTGAAGAGGCAGCATATTATCATGCGCATTACCGTCTGCTGAAAGAATTCCGGGTCAGGGAACATCTGAACAGCAATAATAAGATCTTGGAAAAAATTTATATGCTGAAGCCTTCAGGGACAGATTATAACCTGTATGAACGGATTCCTGAATAATTGAACAGCAGCTTTGCAGATTTAAAGTAAACCGATTATGAAATACTGTGCTTTTCTCCGCGGCGTAAATGTCAGAGGAACCAATATGAAAATGGAAGAAGTCTGTGAAGTCTTCCGGAAAGCCGGTATGGCTGATATTGTTTCGGTGCTGGCTTCGGGAAATATTATTTTCTCTTCGGATATGGAAGCAGAGATGCTGAAGCAACTACTGGAAAAGGCAATGGCCGACCATTTTTCATATGAGGCTTTCCTGTTCATCAGGTCCCGGGAGGAAACGGAAACCATCCTTACAGAAAACCCTTATGAAAAAAATGAAAATCTTCATTCGTATGTATTCATCGGCAACCCGGGAACTGAAGAAGTGCTGATTACTGCGTTTGAAAACGCCGTAAAAGCTCCGGAAGAAGCAGCCCGGATCGTAAACGGCAACTTCTACTGGCAGGTTCCCAAAGGAAATACTCTGGGCTCTTCCTTCGGGAAAATTTTGGGGAAAAAGAGCCTGAAAGAACGGTTTACCAGCCGCAATATCAGTACTTTTGAGAAAATCCTCAAAAAATTCTGATGGATGTTGTTAAATTACTGGCTGTCATCCTGGTCTTATCCAATTTTTATTATTTCGTTTATCCGGAAAATAGGAACATCCGGAATAGATTTTTGATCAGCCTGGCTTCCGTAGTTCTGCTCTCCCTGGTCTTTTGCTTATCTGCAGCCCAATCAATGAAATTAGCGGGGGAAGGCGTGGTGATCATGACAGGGTATTATCTTATTCTGTTCTGCGCCCACCTGCTTATCATAAAGGTATTTAAGATAAGGAAATACATCATCTACCAGTTGGTGTTTACAGTTCTGTTTTTCGTGGTTACTATGTTGTACACGGCCTTAGTGCAGGATGTTTTCAGGTTTTCCTGATAAGTATGGGTGTTCGTTAAAAATAATATGCCTGTCTGAAATCTGAAACTGTTACCGTCCATTCATCCCGTCGTTCCGGAATGATCTCAAGCATTTTTTCTTTATATTCATCCCTGCCGGATATAACCTTCTTTCCCATAAAACAGGAGGCTTTGAATCGTGCGCCCGGCGGGCCGTCATGAAAAATTCAGGGTTTTAAGAATCAAACTTCAGAAATCCGAATTTTCTCATTACTTTTACCGAACTTTTAAATATATCCCATGATTCAGTATTTAGACAATATCCATCACAAAGATTCAAAGAACTTTTTCCTGATTGCAGGCCCTTGTATCATCGAAGGTGAAGACATGGCGCTGAGAATAGCAGAAAAAGTGGTGGAACTGACCAACAAATACAATATTCCTTACATTTTCAAAGGCAGCTTTAAAAAAGCGAACAGGAGCCGGGTGGACTCTTTTACCACCATTGGTGAAGAAAAGTCGCTGGAAATCCTTAAGAAAGTCGGGGAGACCTTCCACATTCCCGTGACTACAGACATCCATGAAAATGAGCATGCCGCCCTGGCCGCCCAGTATGTAGATGTACTGCAGATTCCCGCCTTCCTGGTGCGCCAGACGGATCTGCTGGTAGCTGCCGCAAAGACCGGCAAATGTGTTACCCTGAAGAAAGGCCAGTTCCTTTCTCCGGAATCCATGAAATTTGCCGTGGAGAAAATTACGGATTCCGAAAACCAGAAGGTAGCCATTATCGAAAGAGGGAATTCCTTCGGGTATACTGATCTGATCGTCGATTACAGGGGCATCCCTACCATGAGAGCATATGCTCCGGTGATCCTGGATGTTACCCATTCATTACAGCAGCCCAACCAGAGTTCAGGGGTAACCGGCGGAAGGCCGGATCTTATTGAGACCGTAGCCAAAGCCGGAATTGCGGTAGGTGCCGACGGGATCTTTATTGAGACGCATCCCACGCCGGAAACCGCACTTTCAGACGGCGCCAATATGCTGAGACTTGATCTGCTGGAAGACCTGCTGCAGAAATTGACGCGGGTGAGGGAGGCCATCCTCTAAAAGTTAAAATAAAAGTCCTATATTCACGTTTGAAATCTTAAAATATTTCTTTTGAAAAAACTAGTTTTACCATTGAGCCTGCTGGTTCCTGTCCTGATCTTTTCACAAAACAGCAAAAAAAAGGATACGCTGAGAACTTCTGCCATTGAAGAAGTTGTTTTCCAGAAAAAAGTGACGGGCCAGACCAACGACCTGACCACGGTGAAAATTTCAGCTAAAGATGCCCAGAATGTGGCGAGTATTTCCGGAGGGATCGAGGGAATTATCAAAACCCTGCCTTCCGTAAACTCCAATACGGAGCTCTCATCGCAATATATGGTTCGTGGCGGAAACTATGACGAAAACCTCATCTACATCAACGATATCGAGATTTACAGGCCTTTCCTGATCAGGAATTCCCAGCAGGAGGGATTAAGCATCATCAATCCCGATATGGTGTCAACGGTCAATTTTTCAGCAGGAGGTTTCGAACCAAGGTACGGCGATAAGATGTCTTCGGCACTGAATATTTATTACCGGGAACCTCAGAAATTCGAGCTGTCGGGAGAAGGGAGCCTTATCGGCGGCCGCCTGACTGCGGGTTTTGCTTCCGGTAAAGGCCAGGATGACAATAAAAAATTCACCGCCCTCTTTTCAGGAAGGTACCGGAATACCAATCTGGTGCTGAATACCCTGAAGGAAGATACGGATTTCAATCCGGTCTATATGGATTTCCAGACCTATCTGAATTACCACTTCAGTCCTAAATTCAATGTTTCGTTTATCGGGTATTACTCCAAAAACGACTATGAAATGATCCCGAAAGAACGGGAAGTGGATTTCGGAAGCCTCCAGCAGCCGCTGAAGCTGAATGTGGCCTACGGCGGACGTGAAGACGATAAGTATAAGAATATGATGGGAACGGTCTCTGCCAATTTCAAGCCTTCCGATAAATGGAGGTTTACCTTGGACGCCTTCTCCTATCAGAACCGGGAACGGGAATATTACTCGATTGCTTCCGCTTACATCCTTCAGACGTTCGATCCGATTACCGGAGAGCCGGTAACCTCTTATGACGCCGGCGGCCAGATTGAACATGCCCGGAACGATCTTTTTGTAAGAACCTACGGAGCCCAGTTCAGGACCCGTTTTTCACCGAATGTCAATACCGATATTGAGGTAGGATTCAAATATGAAAAGGAAAACCTCAAAGACCTTACCAATGAATGGCGGCTGGTAGATTCCGCCGGATACAGCATCCCGCACGAAGCATTTATTGAACCGAGGAATGCTTCCGACCTGAATCTGATGTATAATATTACGGGAAGGAACCATATCCAGCCCAGCCGTTTCTCAGCCTATGCCCAGTATTCTCAGAAATTTTTCTGGGGCAGCAACAAGGTATTCGTTAATGCCGGAGCAAGGGTAGCACACTGGAGCTTTAACAACGAAACGATATTTTCACCTAGGGCACAGTTTGCCATCAAGCCGGACTGGGATACCGACATGTTGTTCAGGCTCTCCGGAGGAATTTATTACCAGGCTCCGTTTTACAAGGAGATCAAGGACCTTAACGGCAACTTCAATCCGGATATCAGATCCCAGCGGTCGATTCAGGCTATTTTAGCCAATGATTACGAATTTTATTTCGATGACCGGCCTTTCAAACTGACCACCGAACTGTATTATAAGAAGATGAATGACCTGATCCCATATTATATGGATAATGTGAGGATACGGTACACCGGGAAAAATAATGCATCAGGCTATGCTTACGGAATCGATACCCGCCTGTTCGGGGAATTTGTTCCGGGTGTGGATTCATGGCTCTCTGCCAGTTATGCCCGTGTTTACGAAAATATAGACGGCAAAGGAGACATCCCGAGGCCTACGGACCAGCGGTTCCGCTTTGCCATGTTCTATCAGGATTATATGCCGAAATTCCCGTCGATGCGCGTGAATCTGACATTGACCTACGCCATGGGACTTCCAACGGGCGCTCCGGTATTTACCGATCCGTACAAATACCAGAAAACGCTGCCATCCTATAAAAGAGTGGATATCGGTCTCTCCAAAGTTTTTATCGACAGAAAAGATAACAAACAGACCTATGGGTTCTGGGGGAATTTTGATGAGCTGACACTTGGTGTCCAGGTGTTCAATGCATTCAACATCAGGAATACCATCTCTAACCAGTGGATCACCGATGCCAATACTACCCTGATGTATCCGGTTCCGGTACGTCTGACAGGACGTTTCTTTAATGTAAAGCTTGAATTTAAATTTAAATAAAAATATCCTTAAGCTCCTGATTCTTCAGGAGTTTTTTATTATGATGCATCCTATGAAATTCCTCATTATTACCGGACTGCTTTTTTCATTCACTGTATCTGCACAGTCTTCCGAAAGAATGATCCGTGACAGCATCAGGAAGGAAAGCCAGAGCATGCAGGATGAAACTTTACTTGTAAAAATACTTTCCGGACTGAAGGATACAGATCTGGCGGGCTTATCTGAAAAGATGGTTTCCGGTATTGATTTTAACCGGCTGCAGCATGAAAACCTGGTTTTCTATTTCAGGAATCTCTGTCATGACCGGAGAGGACCATTGATGTTTGATGAAAATGTCTGTTAGGTCAACACCGTCAATCCGGCTTATCACCATGCTGATTTCTGGACAGCGCGAACCATCAGGCTGATTCAGGAGAAGTATCACAAAAATCTGATTCCAGGCCTGTATCCCGATCACAGATTGATTACTGACAGTGAAGAATTTGATCATATGGCTGCCGCTTACTATGCCGGTGAATCCAAAAAAATCATTGATCTTGCAAAAACAAAAAAGAAAGGCAGAATAAAATATAAAATTGCCGATCAAAGCACAGGCTACAAAGCCGTCGTACAAAAAGAAAGTACATTTTATTATTTTCCTTACAGAAACAAAAAACTGATGCTAACCCGACTGAATAGCCGTATTTCCGGTTGCGACCCGGTTTTTTTACAGTTTGCCAATTTTCCGGACGGCATTGTAACGGTGAAATTTGATTATCTGGATGGAAATGATCCGGTGTATAGATCCTATCAGTTCAAAGAAAGGAAATGGACAGAAATACCGGCAAAAGGAGAGGATCAGCTGAAATTTAATTTTTGAAAAATGATCTTCCGGCCTCTGCACATTCGGGTACCTGACCGCTTTTTCAGTCTGCAGTATACATGTATATCTGTTAGGGTATATCTTCTTGACCATTTGTTATAATAGGAAGAAACAGTATTGTTTCATAAACATAGAGGCCCGGGAAAGACCTTTCAGTTACCACGATAATGATTATCTTTGTTATATAAAAAGGAGAGAAATGAAAAAATATATTATTGCCGTTGCCTTATTTATAAGTACAGCCGTTTCCGTTTCCGCGCAGTCGAAAAAAAATGCGCAGGTTTCTAAATTGTATGCAAACTACCTTGCCGTGAAGACAGCGCTTGCTTCGGATAATGCTTCAGCCACTGCCAAGGCGGCAGCTGATTTTTCCGGAACACTAGCCACCATAGATAAGAAAGCAGTTCCTGAGAAAAGCCTGACTGTGCTGAAGAAAGAGGCCGCTCTTATTTCAGGAAATAAAAATATTGAGGCGCAGCGTAAAGCGTTCCACGGACTTTCGGATGAGATGATTGTAATAACCAGGGCATTCAGGATTTCAGAGAATCCCGTATACGTTCAGTATTGTCCAATGGCCGACGCAAGCTGGCTGAGCAGCGAGAAGAAAATTGTCAATCCGTATTACGGAAGCGCGATGCTTTCCTGCGGAAATATCAAGGCGGAAATAAAGTAGAGATTTCTTTCAGGTCGCTCATTTTGATGAATTAATTATATAATCAATTAAAATGTAGAGGTTAATTCTAATTGGATTCAGACATTAAGTGACGGTTGGAATTACGCAAGGCCGCGAAGAATACTAAAAAAATATGGGTATAAGGCGCAAGGAATTTGGCAAAGCCAAATTTTCATGTTGCTGAGTTATTATGATTTTATAACTTCAGTCTCATGAAAATCAATCGGCACTCCGAAATTTTATCTCTGATAAAATCTTTGCGCCTTCAAACGCACTACATTCAGAGTCCCTTTGCGCCTTGGCGTTTTCCAACATTCCATAATAAACGCCAATGCTCAAAAGATGAAGGACAAGCGCAATGCTTCAAAGGGACAAGGTATCTGCCAAAGCCAGATTTCTTTCAGCTACGCATTTCGACTGATACATTAATCAACTCCTTTAGCGGAGCAGAATTTTTAATGCATTCACTGAATGATGGTGGAAGTACGCAAGGCCGCGAAGAATACTAAAAAAATATGGGTATAAGGCGCAAGGAATTTGGTAAAGCCAAATTTTCATGTTGCTGAGTTATTATGATTTTATAATTTC
>NZ_CAJYMO010000318.1 GCF_913776365.1 uncultured Chryseobacterium sp.
AAAAGCAAATTAACTAAGCACGTTAATAAACTGGCTTAATAAGTATAGTTGGCCCGTTCGTCTATCGGTTAGGACCTCAGATTTTCATTCTGGTAAGAGGGGTTCGATTCCCCTACGGGCTACAAAACAAATCACTTGCTAACCGGTGATTGTTGTAAGAGTTGACACTTATAAAAACAAAAAAATAACTAACACACCATTAAGGTGGAAGATAGCTGGCCCGTTCGTCTATCGGTTAGGACCTCAGATTTTCATTCTGGTAAGAGGGGTTCGATTCCCCTACGGGCTACTTAAAAAGAGATTCAATTTGGATCTCTTTTTTTTGTTTTATCCTGAAAAGAAACCTCATAGGTTTTAAAAACATATGAGGTTTAGATTCCTTCATAAAGACTAAGAGGTACCGATTTTTCAGGAGCTTTATCCGGCTCTTCGCTACTACTCCTCGCGCCGGCACCTCTAATCCGTTCACTCCATCGCTAAACCCATCCGCTTCCCGACGCGCCAATCCCGCTGTGGGGTAACCGCTGCGATCCGGGCTAGGGCATCAGACTTTTGATAAACCGGTGACACCATAACAAATTCTATAGGGTTAAAACCCTCCAAAACAACTCTTCTGTTTATCCTTAAAAAAACCTTCAGGCTTTTAAAACCTGAAGGTTTGGCAATATGAAACGAAATTCTGCTAAATTCCGATATTCAGGAAAATGCTGAAGCGGGATTTTGCCTCAATATCCCCTCCGGCCAGATGAGAATACATAGGAAGCATTACTTCACTTCCCAGGCTGAACCTTTTATAAGCAGTCTCGAATCCGACCTTTCCGTACAGGGCATTTCCGGCTGTATCCGGCAAAGCTTCGTCAAACTGCCGGTTCCGGCCATACACTTCTCCCTGCAGCCCTGCCTTTGTGGAAAGGATGATGTTTCCTGCACCGGAAATCTGATAGAATCCTGTGGCTGCATAATTCCACTGGTTTCCGAAGCGGTAATATTTCCGGTTCTGTGTTTTTACCGTGTAATCCGTATTCAGGAGAAATGCGGTCCTGTTTTTCCGGAACTGATAATTCAAAGCCAGCTGATAATCCCAGCTTCCGGTGCCCAGCTGAAAGCTCGGATTGATTCCCGAAAGGCCCTTTTCGTCAAATTTCCCTAATGGGATTTTTATTCCGATACCGCCGTTAAGCTGATGGATCCTGTTTTCTGAAGTCAGCAGCCGGTAAATTCCCATCAGGCTTGCATCGCCGATGCCGCTGATACGGATAGTGCCCTGCAATGTCTGCTTCTCATGGAAATGAAACAGAAGGCTTGCGTAGATGCTCAGCTTTTCAGTAACCGGAACCTTTGCCCACAGCTGGAGGGTATTGAAATACTGGTCCTGCGTCACATCATCAACAAATAAATTTTCTTTCGCCTTATAATGCTGGGCAAAATATTTAATCCCGATAAACTGGGGATTCAGCAGCGATTCAAATCCGGAAGAACCGTTTCCTGCTGCACATCCGCAGGCATCGCAGTCTTCCGGAACAACAATATACCCATCGCGCGGAATGGAAATACTGTCGCTGACCGTCCCGGCATACATGGCCTGGATCATCATCAACGCCATCAATACAATGATCTTCTTCATATCGACTGCTTTATTCCGAAAATGCCGGATTGGTGATGAATTTTTTATCGGACAGGGTTTTCAGGAAAGATATAATCCATTGTTTTTCCTGAGCATTCATCGCAATTCCGGTATGTCCGTTCTGCTTCAGTTCAGGATCAAGGTTCGGGTTATCCGTAACCCCTTCCGAATAGAAGTTGAGGACCGCGTCCAGTGAGTAAAATCTTCCGTCATGCATATAAGGTGCCGTATATTCTACATTGCGCAGGCTCGGAACCCTGAATTTCATCCGGTCGGCAGGATCGAGCGTTACACGGTAGCGGCCCTCATCCTTAAACTGGGCATTATAGTACATTCCGGTATTCCTGAAACTTTCGTCGGTAAACAATTCCCCGCTGTGGCAGGAAGCACACTTCTGCTGAAAAAGATGCATCCCCTGGGTTTCCTCTGCTGAGAAACTTTCTTTTCCCTGCTTCATCCGGTCGTATTTTGAATCGGCAGAAACCAGCGTAACCATGAATTGAGAAAGCGCCTTCAGCACTCTTTCACCCGTAATATGTTCATCGCCGTAAGCAGCTTTGAACAACTTTTTATATTTCGGATCGGCATTCAGCTTGGAAACGGCTTCCGGCATTGAGCTGTCCATTTCATCTTCATTGGTGATCGGGATAATGGGCTGTTCATTTAAATTATGGATCACGCCGTCCCACATATACCGTTTCAGGAAAGCCATATTCTGGATCGGCGGCGCATTCCTGATTCCGGTCCTGTCGTCTACGCCGTGGCTCACCGGATGGCCGTGATGCGTAAAAGCATTTTCCTGGATATGGCAGAAGCCGCAGGAAATGGTATTGTTCCGGGAAAGCCTGCCTTCGTAAAACAATTTTCTTCCCAGCTCCACTCCATTTTTCGTAACCGGGTTTCCGGAGGTATCAAAAGTCACTGCAGGAAAATACGAAGGAAATGAAACGTTGTAAGCCTCATCTTTTTCCAGTGGCTCGATCACTTCACCGGAACACGAAACAAAAATCATAAACAGAGGAACAGCGAGCAGGGTTTTGATTACTCTAATCATTGTGAACATGGTCTGCTTTAAACATTTTCGTCAGGTTATCGGTGATCTTGACCAGGTACGGTCCGGATCCCATCATCATATTGTTCGCCGCATCCAGAATAAGCGGGTTTGTTCCGCTTAGATATTGATTGAAATCTGCCAGAATATGGACTGAAGGCCTGATTTGTCCGGTCACCCTTGCGGTGGCAGGAAGATCCAGGGTAATTTCGCGGTAGAGATCGGGGGTGCCGTTGGCTTCGGTATTGCCCATATTGCCGGTATGGTTCATGAATTCCGTATCAGGAGAGCCCGCGCCATACTTCCCTTCCAGCTTTACAAAGATATAGCCGGCCGCCCAGGACCAGGTCATGCCTTTCTGTTTGGCTTTATTCCAGAACTCCGCCTGTCCGTCCTGCCCCAGCAGGTAAGCCTTCTGGCTGATCCCCAATCCGAATTTTATCTTTTTATAACGGCCTGTAGGAACTTCAGTAAGATTCACGTAGACAATCCCTGCCACGGCATCCGCCTGGTCGATGATGAAAGCACCTTTGTCGGGATTGTTTTCATTAAACCTGAACTCATTTCCGGCTTCATCGATTAAAGCAATATTGCTGATGACGTATTTAAGATTGGAAAATTGATGCTTCTGCCCGGCTGATGAAGTCTGTACGGTCTGGTTCAGCACAATATCGCCCAGATTATTAAAGCCGTTTTCAAATTTTAACTGGAGGCTTCCTTTGGTTTCGGGTGAATTCTCCTCCTCACCGTTGTTCCGGCAGGAAATAAAAGTGGAAAAAGTAACAGCTATAAGAAAGAGTGATAAAAATTTATAAATTTTCATTGTTGATTTTTTAAGTTGAATTTTTTTGATGAGGGTTTCCTTTGTTTGCTCAACGGTCATCCTGCAGGCAGAAAAGTTTTATTTTTTTCACCTGGTACAACAGTTGGGCGGGCTCAGTATAAAACAACTGAGCAAAGGACACCGGTATTGCGCACCGACACTGGTTTTAGCGGTAATCATATTTATTTGATGATTTGCGCTGATACAGTGAATACAAAATACAGTGTTTAAAAAAGACAACTAAAAAACCGGCGGTCTGAAAACCGGTTGTGAGAACAGAAAAGAATACGCCGTTTCGTAAAGGAAGCCGGAATCTGAAGAGACCGGTTTCCGGGTATTGTTGATGCCGGCAATTTCAGGAAGAACATAGAAATCCAGTAATTTCTGTCCCGGATTTTTTAATTTGCTGAAAGGAAGTGAACCGGTATCGGTAGTTTTTGCCATTTCTTTACTGAGGTAACACATTCCGTTGCAATGAAGTTCGGGCCTGTTTTTGTTGATACACAGGACCTTGGAGATATAATCATAATTTACAGCATATTCCACCAATGGGATCAGAGGCCTGAACACCACGAAAAAAGTGAGGAATATGCTGCAAATAAGGTTCATCGATTATTATTTCTTGCTAACCGCTTCTTCGTACCTTCTGCTGATTTCTTTCCAGTTGGTCACATTCCAGATGGCTGTCAGATAATCAGCTCTTTTGTTCTGGTATTTCAGGTAGTAGGCATGTTCCCATACATCAATCCCGAAGATCGGCGTTCCTTTTTCCTCTACGACATCCATTAAAGGATTGTCCTGATTAGGGGTTGAAGAAACAAAGAGTTTTCCGTTTCTATCCACGGACAGCCAGGCCCACCCCGAACCGAAACGGTCGGCTCCTGCCTTTGCCATTTTTTCTTTAAAAGCATCCATACTTCCGAAAGCATCATTGATGGCTTTTGCCAGTTTTGCAGAAGGCTGGGTATTTTTTACCGGTGTAAGAACCGTCCAGAACAGTTCGTGGTTATAATGTCCGCCTGCATTGTTTCTTACCGCCATCGGCAGTTTCGATGCATTTGACATGATTTCAAACAAGGTCTGCTTTTCCTGCGGTGTCCCGGCAATGGCCTTATTGAGATTGGCTACGTACGCTGCCGCATGCTTGGAATAGTGGACCTCCATGGTTTTGGCATCGATGTTTCCTTCCAACGCATCATAAGCGTACGGTAAAGGCGACTGTTTGAACTGGGCAAACGCAAACTGCGCCGCGAAAACTGCACTTAAAGCAGCTACTTTCATAATCTTCATAACGTTCCGTTTTTGTGGTTTATATCTATTTTTGATGGCAAAGAGAGGAGACGAAAACCGGGGGACTTTTCCTAATATAAAATCCCGGTTCCACAGCTCTACTTTCCTGTTTCACCTTTTATTTCAACAGCTTCCTGATATCTTCGATCAGCATTTCCCGGTCGGGATGGTATTTCCCGGTCAGTTTCGGCGTTTTTCCTTCCGGATCTTCATAATTCAGTCCAGAATAATACAGGATTGGCATGTTGTCTTTATTGTACCGGCACCGGATATTCCCCTCTTTGTCAACCAATGCGATCATTCCGCTGTGGTTGAGGCTTTCGCTTTCGTCTTCCTTATCCCCAACATAAATATTGAACTGGTCTGCCAGTTTCCCGATATAATCCCTGTCGCCGGTGAGAAAATGCCAGTTGGAAGATTTCACCCCGATTCTCTGGGCATGCTCTTTCAGCAATGCCGGTGTATCATTTTCCGGATCAATGCTGATGGAAACAATTCCAAATTCAGGATCATTGATTTCATCTTCAATAGCTCTCATATTGGTATTCATGACCGGGCAGATCGTCGGGCATCTGCTGAAGAAAAACTCTACGAGATATACTTTCCCCAGCATCTCTTTATTGGTAATTTTCTTATTATTTTGATCTGTAAGCTGAAAATCCGGAACTTTCTTGACTGTATACAAGTTCTTTTTAAAATACCCCATTCCGATCCCGATTCCCAGAAAAAGCAGTGCCATTACCGCCAGCGGAACAATAATCCTGCTTTTAGATTGCGGTTTCTTATTTCTGGACATATTTCTCCGGATTCTTTTTAAATTCATCTTTGCAGTACACACTGCAAAAACTGTACGTTTTATTTTTATATACCGCCGTATCTTTCATATCCGGTTCGGTCGGCATATGACAGATCGGGTCTACCGCATTGGCAAATTTTACTGCCTTTGCATTTGATTTTGCTACAGGAGCAGCTTTTTTATGTTTTACTTTAGGCGTTTCCTGGGCACACGCCATCAGGGAAACCGACATCAGTGCCGTTAAAATAAGTTTTGATTTCATTTTTAATTGAAATTGAAATTAATAATATAAAAGGAAAAACAATTGAATGTAAACTAAATTTAATCCTGCCGGTCAGCTCAATACCAAGGCGATAACCTCCTGGATAGAGGATCTTCGTATTCACCACCAAATAAACCTCAGCAATGAGGCTATGTTTGAATGACCGTACGTATTACATTCAGTGAAAATAAATTAAGCTAAAGGAGGATGGAATATCCTGGAGAAATATTCCGAAGTATGAAAATCAGTGTACCCGGATTTAATCTTTGTATTGCTGATATCAAATGGGGTACCGTCTGAAAAAGAAAGGATTTCATGGGAAAGGAATACATCCAGCCCGGTAAGCTTTATGTTCTGGCCGTTGTTCGACTGCTTTTCCGTTTTAGAGAGTTCTTTTTCCAGATAGCATTTCCCTTTACAGGTAGACTGTGGGACGTTTCTGTTTTCGCAAAGATTTTTCACGATATACTCATAATGTACAGCATAGCTGATCAGCGGCAATACCGGACGAACTGCAATGGTAAAAATAATGAATATGGAAATGAAAAACTTCAACCGATGATTTTTGTTTTTACAAATATACCACTGAAATTTGTTTTATGGGCAATTATGATGAAAGTCATTTTTAGAACGAAAAGCAAAAGCAGATTATTTTACACATAAGAAGTTATAAGTTAAGATTAAAATTTTGAGAATATTTTAGAGCACATCAGAGCGAAAATCAGAGATTTTCAATGGGTTTATCCTGATGGTGGCGAAGGTACCTGAAGCTACATAATCATCGGTAGAAATCAATGAAATCTGTGGAAATTTAAACCACAAAAGTCACAAAAGACTATCAAACGAATCATAAAGTTATCATGTTGGATGCTGAAAAGTTCACTAAAGTTCTAAAAATCTTTGATTTTTAATCTCATGTGACCTAAAATATTTTCAAGCTATTCAAACTTTCTGCGACTCATGTGTTAAACTGTGCGCAATCATCTGTGGAAATCCGTGCAATCTGCGGCTAAATAAATTTGGGCTAAAGCCGGATGGAAGACATCCTCTTTTTAAACGGGCTAAAGCCTGTTTCTATTGAGTATACTATGCAGCTGCATAAAACTCACACATAAAGATCCGTGAAAATCTGTGCACTCTGTAGGAAATCAAATGAACCCGGGCACCCGGCTTTCTAAAATTTCATCCGCTGGATTCTTACCGCATTCAGAATGGCCAGCAAGGCAACTCCGACATCGGCAAAGACCGCTTCCCACATGGTAGCCAGCCCTCCGGTTCCGAGAATGAGAACGACCGCTTTCACTACAAATGCCAGAACGATATTCTGCCATACAATTCTTTTGGTCTGCTTTGCGATGTTGATGGCCATAGGAATTTTGCCCGGCCGGTCATCCTGGATCACCACATCTGCCGTTTCGATGGTTGCATCGCTGCCAAGTCCGCCCATGGCAATTCCGACATCGCTTAGTGCAACCACCGGGGCATCATTTACCCCGTCTCCGATAAAGGCTACGGTCTGTTTTTTAGATTTAATCTCCTTTACCTTATTCACTTTATCTTCCGGAAGCAGGTCACCGTACGCCTCCTGAATACCTAATGTATCAGCTACGTGCTTTACAACAGAAGATTTGTCACCGCTCAGCATGGTGGTCCTGACGCCTAATGATTTCAAGGTATCAATGGTGAACCTGGCATCAGGCTTTATAACATCTGCAATTGTGAAATAACCGGCAAAATTCTTATCGTATGCGACTGCAATAACCGTATAGACAATACTTTCCGGATTAAAGTCATAACGGATACCGGAAGCCTCCATCAGCCTGAAATTCCCGACCAATAGTTCCTTTCCGTTAACGGTTGCTTTCAGGCCCTGTCCTGCAATTTCCTCTATATTTTCCAGCTTTACGGTATGATCAATCTCTCCGACGTATTCGTGGATGGCAGTGGCAACCGGATGTGAACTGTTACTTTCCAGTACATTGACGAATTTCAGGATTTCATCTTTATTGACAGCATCACTGAATTTTACTTCCTGCACTTTAAAAACACCTGCCGTCATCGTTCCGGTCTTATCCATTACCACATGCTGAACTGTGGCCAGTACATCCAGGAAATTGCTTCCTTTGAACAGAATCCCGTTCCGGCTTCCTGCTCCGATTCCCCCGAAATATCCCAGTGGAATAGAAATCACCAACGCGCATGGGCAGGAAATCACCAGGAATACCAATGCCCGGTACAGCCAGTCACGGAATTCATAATTCCCGACAAAGAAATACGGCAACAAGGTAATTCCGATGGCCAGAAACACCACGATCGGTGTGTAGATTTTGGCAAACTTCCGGATAAACAGTTCGGTGGGAGCTTTCTGGGAGGTAGCATTCTGCACCATTTCCAGGATGCGGCTCAGTTTGCTGTCTTTATAAGCGGCGGTAACTTTTACCTGGCTGACGGTATTCAGGTTGATCATTCCCGCCAAAACCGCGGCTCCTTTCGTTTTGGTATCGGGTTTACTTTCACCGGTCAGTGCAGCGGTATTAAATGATGCTGTTTCCGATAAAAGTTCACCGTCAAGGCCCAGCTTTTCTCCGGATTTTAACTGAATAATATCGCCAATATTTACATTTTCCGCTTTAACGGTCTGCGGCTTTCCGTCGCGGAGCACCGTTACCTCATCGGGCCGCTGGTCTAGCAAAGCCTTGATATTGGTTTTTGCTCTTGTAACGGCCATCGCCTGGAAGACTTCGCCAACCGAATAGAACAGCATTACCGCTACCCCTTCCGGATACTCACCGATCGCAAAAGCACCCACCGTGGCAATTCCCATCAGGAAAAATTCGGAAAAAACATCACCGTTTTTTATGCTTTCAAAAGCTTCTTTCAACACGGGCATTCCTACGGGAATATAAGCAATAAGATACCAAGCCAGGCGGATCCAGCCGGCAAACCAGTCAGGCTTTACGGAATGATCCAGGATGATCCCGGCTGACAGCATTGCAAAAGACAGGATGGCCGGAAGAAACATCTTAAATACGGATTGACCTTCCGTATCGTGAGAATGACCGTGATCATGGTCATGATCATGGCCTTCGTGGTGGTTATGTTCCTTTTGCGGTTTTGTACTGCAGCATTCTTCCATGACGGTAATTTTTAATCAAAGGTAGGGGTAAAGCAAATGCAATGCTATTGCAAACTTCTGAAACGGTATTCAGGGATAATCCGGCAGAAGACCTCTTTTTACCGGTGCTATGAGCGATCTCCGAATCTTTTCGTGGTCAATTGTCTTTGCAGACAGCATTTTTCCCGCTTCCTGAAAATTATCGGTAAGAAAAACATTTTATAATCGTATTCAGGTCGCTAAAATGTATAGTTTTGCTCTTTCAAAAAATACTGAAATGGAACAGATTCATAACAAATATCCTATTTATTCCCGTCTGCTTATTCTACTTATCGGGCTGATATATGCATTCTCAGTTTCAAAAGATCCCGTATTGGGTGACAGCCTTGTCTTTACCCTGATGGCAAACAGCGGATTTGATTTCAATTCCAATGCAACCAACCATATTCTCTATTCCAACCTGCTGGCATTGCTTCACCAGATATTCCCTTTTATAAATATACATTTTCTATGTGTAAGTATAAGTGTCATTTCCGGTGTACTGTGTTTATTCTTTTTACAGAAATTATTGAACGTATTTAATGTTTCGCAAAAATCCATCTTCATGTGTATCATGATTTTAGGTTTTTCTTTCACATTCTGGCGGGTGTCGGTCATCACGGAAGTATATACCTTTTACCTACTGTTTGTTATCCTGTTTTTAATTAATTTTTTTCTTTATTTAAAGGAGAAAAATAAAAAATATTTCTTCTTCACTTCTCTTTTACTTGGACTGCTTCTCTTAATCCATATTCAATCGATTCTTTTTTTTCCCGCTTACGTTTATCTGATTGTTAAAAATTTCAGGATACTGAAAAGAAACAGCTTTTACGGGTGCATCATTGTTGTATCATTTTTTTCGGTTTTACTGATTCCCGTTGTGCTTGGACATCATCCTTTCGTTAATCTCTTCGTAATGAGCGGCAGCGAAAATGAGGTATTTTCTATTAATTTTAATGTTGTTCTGAAAAGCATCATCAGAAACTCCGGCTTTCTGCTGTATAATTTCCTTTTTTTCCTGATCTTTATCTTTTGGGGAGTTAAAGACAAAGCAAATTTTGATTATACCATCATTTTTATCACTCCATTTGTAGCTTTCTGTGTAAAACATGATGTTTCAGATTCCTATGTTTTTCATCTTGTACCTTACCTCTTTCTTATGGTATATATAGGCAAAGGCATTGATCAATTCCCTAAAATAAACATATTGCTGCCTCTCCTGTTGCCCTTACTGTACTTTTCTACAGCTAAAATTATGGGAAAGACATCTGTCGGAAAAAATATTGAAAAGGAAAAAGGCTTCAAAGGAGGGGTTGATTATATGTTTTTCCCTTCTTTGCACAATACCCCGGATCTAAGCCTCTTTCTGGAAAGATACCAGACAGATTCTCTATATGAAAAACCGGAATTAAGAGCCATGCATCCGTTTGTGTTGAAATGGGAAGACGTCCGTAAACAGTATTGATTTGAAGACTGTGTTTATAAATTATGAAATTTTTTTATATCCTTTTTTCTTATCCTACATTTTACCATTTGTTAATCCCAGGAAACAACAAGTATGATTACACCAAAAAAATATGATAATTTTTATACAGAAAGAAATGCATCTCTATTAGGCAAAATTTATTCAGGATTTAAATAATAAATTTAAAATATGAAAAAAATAATAATGATACTATTCTTAGGTTTGCTTTCAAGCTGCGATCCTGGTTATAACATATATATTGCGAACAGATCAAAAAGTAATATTCTCATTGAAACAGATCCTGCAATTAGTAGCAGAACATTTTTTAGTAATAGCAATCCGGACAATGACTCTGTTCTTTCGAAAAAAGTTTACTCATCAAATGCAAATAATTTATATAAATTAACTAAAAATCAGGAAATTAGATTATTTAGTAATGTAGGATTTCTGTCCCAAAATTATTTCCCATACAAAAGCGTGAAAATAATAAGGGATTCAGATACGCTGAAAATTGATAAAAGTAATCTGATGCAGAAGATCATTAAAAAAGAAAAGGGTCTTTATTATATAAACATAGAGTAATTTATATTTGTAATAAAAGAACCTATTTTAATGTAAATAAAACAGCCCATTGTCCATGACAGTGGGCTGTTATTTGAAATAGCCTGCACATCCGGATTACGCTTTGTTTCCGCTACAACATACCGTATCAGGAAAAATAAAGTCAGGCCAGACCCTCCAGACAGTGCTCGCAGATTCCTTTGGCAAAAAGCCTGATCTCATCGATCCTGAAACCGGTCTGCATGTTTTCCGGAAAAGAGATTTCTTCTTTACACGTAGTTTGTTTACAGATTTTACAGTAGAAATGCAGATGCCGGTCTTTATGCGTATTTTCGTTGCAGCCGTCGTGGCAAAGCATATATTTTGTGGTTGAATTTTCCTGAATGCCGTGGACGATTCCTTTTTCCTCAAATGTTTTTAAGGTACGGTAAATCGTGGTGCGGTCTGCGTTGTCGAAATGGCTTTCGATCTCGGATAAAGACAGGGCTGCTTCCTGCGAACTCAGGAAATCATACACCAGGATCCGCATGCTGGTGGGCTTGGTATTCTTGTCAATTAATTTGCTTTCAATATCTTTCTTCATATTTCTGGATTTAATGGTCATGCCCGCCCGAATTGGTCAGTTTTGCATTGATGAAATAAGCACCTTTCACGGCAATTTCCGCATCAGCAGGAATTTCTTTCACCGGAGTGACGGCTGTGTACCCCATATCGGATGCGCCTTTAATGACTTCCACTTTCTCAAAGTTAGTGGTTTTCATTTTTGTATTACCTTGGTTTTCTCCTGTTTTATGGCTTTCTTCAGCATCATGACTTTTATCCGTTTTTACGAATACATAGAATTTACCGTCGGCTTCTACAATGGCTTCATCGGGAATGGCAGGGGTTACCGTTTTGTCAAGGCTTACGATTCCGGTGATGTTCATTCCGTCGATCAGCCCGGTTTTATTTCCGGTAACATTGGCATGAATAGAAATCGTTTTGCTGTCATTTTCAAACGAAGAACCAATGCTGTAGATCTCCGCATCATATTCGGTTTCGGGATTATTGGTCAGTTTAAAATGGACTACCTGCCCTACTCTCATCCTCGGCAGGTCTTTTTCAAACACCTGGAGATCGAGGTGGATGGAATTGTTATCGATGATTTCCGCTACCGGCGACGAAATATCCACATAACTCCCGATTTGTGACGCAATGCTGCTGACCGTTCCGCTGATCGGTGCCATGATGACAAGACCGGATCTCATATTCCCATTGTTTATTTTTCCAGGACTGATTCCCATCATCCTGAGCTGCTGTACAAGCGATGACTTTCTTGTACGAAGGATTTTCAGTTCTGCATCGGCACTCTGCAGGTTTTTCCGGGCTCCGGCATCATGATCGAAAAGCTCCCGCTGCCTGCGGTACTCCTGTTCAGCATAAGCGATCCTGCTGTTTACGGTTAAATAATCTTCCTGAAGCCTGATGAATTCCGGATTGGCAATCGTAGCGATCACCTGTCCTTTCTTCACGGAACTTCCGACCTGAATATTCAGGGTTTTGATGATTCCGCCGTACAGGGAAGTTACCGTTGCTTTGTTGTTGTTCGGCACCCTCAGCAGGCCGTTGGCTTTTATGGTTGAGGTAAGTTCCTTCATTTCGACATGCCCCAGCGTAATTCCTACGGTCCTGATCTGTTCCTGCGTTAATGAAGCGGTGGTCTGCGGAACTTCCTGATGTTTTTCTTCCGGCTTTTCCGTTTCGTGTTCTGCATTTTCTGCTGCTTCTTTTTTACCACAACTGAAAATAAAAACAGCTGAAAATAAAAGTAATTTAATGTTATAGTGTAGGTTCATGTTATTTATTGAGGATTGAATTAATGGTGATCACCGACTGATTGACCTGCTGAATGGATTCCAGGTACTTTAGCTGGATGTCTGTGGCAGTCCGTAAGGCAAACAGGTATTCCACATAGGAAATTTCGCCTGTTTTGTAACCCAATTGTGCTGCTTTTACCATTTTTTCAGCATTCGGGATAGCCTGTTTCACATAGTAATCGTACTGCAGGACATCCTGTCCGTATTGGCTCCAAGCATTTTTCAACTGGGTCAGCAGCTGCTTTTCCTGAAGTTTTGCCTGGGTTTCCGCTGCCTGCTTCTGATATTCCAGGGACTGCACCCGCGCTTTTGTAGCTCCGAAAGTAAGCGGGATCGCTATACCTAAGGTTACGGAATGAAACCGGTCTACCGAATTGTAGAACTGTTCCTGCCCGTTTCTGGTATGGAATCCTGTAAGCGACTGGTTTGTATAACCGATACTGAATTCCGGGAGACCCTGGGATTTTTCAACCTGTTTATTCTTTTCCGCAACTTCTATTTCCTGATAAAAGGATCTTAGGATGGGGTTCCTTTCAACTGCCGTGCTGTCTAACAAATTTTCCGCTTTTAGAGGTTCATAATTCTTGTTAAGCGGAACTTCAATGTTTTCAACAGTATTCAGAAGGGTTTTCAGACTGCTGTAAGCGTTGTTCAGATAGACTTTATTCTGATTTAGCAGAAGACCAATCTCCCCTTTCTGGGTTTCCGCAGTGTTGATTTCGATTTTTTTAATATCTCCTGCTTTGAACCTAACCGTAGCAATTCTTATGAAATCCTGGTACAGGCTGTCAAGGCTTTGCAGTTTTAATTGATTGTACTGCAAATATTCAATCTGGTAATAATAGGTCCGGACCTGCTTCATCAGCTCGTTCAAAGTAATTTCTCTGTCGATCTGACGGCTCCTGATATTTTCGCTGATCAATTCTTTTCTTGCTTTAAACAGAGTTGGAAAAGGGATGCTCTGTGATACGGAAAACGACTGGTCGAATTTCGGACTATTGTATTGGCCCAGCTGGGCGTCGAAATTAAGTTTCGGAAGTTCTTTCGCCGTTCCTCTCAATGCTTCCACCGATTGTATGCTCACATTTTTTGATTGTATACTTAAATTATTACCGGCTGCCATTTCCATGGCCTGCTCCACAGAGATTGGCCTGGCCTGTGCATTCCAGAACGGCCCGGAGAACAGGAACATCAATATTACAACTGCCGTTACGGGTTTTGTTTTTATTTTCTTCCCTGAAATCCCATCATTAAAGATGAGATACAGCATCGGCAGTACAAAAAGGGTGAGGAAAGTTGCCGTCAGCAGGCCTCCGATGACTACAGTGGCCAACGGTTTCTGCACTTCGGCTCCGGCTCCGGTAGAAACAGCCATCGGTAAAAATCCTAATGAAGCAACGGTAGCGGTCATCAGGACCGGCCTCAGCCTGATCTTTGTTCCTTCAAATACTCTCTTCAATGCACTCTTTTCACCTTCTCTTTTCAGTTCATTAAAAGTTCCGATCAGCACAATCCCGTTAAGTACGGCAACCCCGAACAATGCAATAAAGCCGATTCCCGCGCTGATGCTGAAGGGCATATCCCTGATGATCAGGGCAAAAACGCCTCCGATGGCACTCATCGGAATAGCGGTAAAGATCAAGATGGCTTGCCTGAATGAACGGAAGGTAAAATACAGCAGCATGAAAATCAGCAACAGGGAAACCGGAACTGCAATCGTCAGCCTTTTGCCGGCCGCCTGTAAGTTTTCAAACTGCCCGCCGTAGGTGAAATAGTAACCTGAAGGCAATTTCATATGATCCAGTTTGGCCTGAATGTCTTTCACTACACTTTCCACATCCCGGTCTTTCACATTAAACCCGATGACGATTCTCCGCTTCCCTTCCTCACGGCTGATCTGCGCCGGGCCTAATTTATACCCGATGTCAGCCACCTGGGACAGCGGGATCTGAGTTCCTGCAGGCGTAGAGATCATCAGATTGCGGACATCATCAATATGCGTCCGGTGAAGGCTGTCGAGGCGCACCACCAGATCGAAATGCCTTTCGTTTTCAAACACCTGACCGGCACTCTTCCCTGCAAAGGCCGTGCTTAAGACATCGTTGACTTCTTCAATATTCAGCCCGTAATTGGCCATCCGTGTCCGGTCGTATTCTACATTGATCTGTGGAAGCCCGCTGATGCGCTCGATCTGCGGAACCGTCGTTCCTTTTACGGTCTGAATCGTTTTTGCGACTTTATCCGCATACATGGATAAGGAATCCAGGTTCTCGCCGAAAATCTTGACAGCCACATCCTGGCGGATCCCGGTCATCAGCTCATTGAACCGCATCTGGATCGGCTGGTTCTTTTCAAAAAAGACGCCGGGAATCACTTCCAGCTTTTCCATGATTTCATCGGATAATTCTTCGTATGATTTTTTGGATTTCCATTCATCCTGTGGTTTTAAAACAATAATCAGATCAGAAGCTTCGGGAGGCATCGGATCGGTCGGAACTTCTGCGGAACCCGTTTTCCCGATCACCATTTTTACCTCATCAAACTTTTTTATAATCCTTGAAGCCTGCATGGACGTTTCGATGCTCTGGCTTAATGAGCTTCCCTGCGGAAGAATGCAGTGAAATGCATAATCGCCTTCCTGCAGCTGAGGGATAAACTCCCCGCCCATATTTTTAAATATAAAAAGAGTCATGATAAAAACGGCCACTGTTGCAGAGACAATGATGTATTTACATTTTACCGCTTTCCTTAACAAAGGCTGGTAGATGTGCTGAAGCCTGTTCATCAGTTTATCTGAAAAAGTTTCTTTATGTATTGGCTTTTTAGATAAGAACAAGGCGCTCATCACCGGAATGTAGGTGAGTGATAAGATTAACGCTCCCAGAATGGCAAATCCTACTGTCTTGGCCATGGGTGTGAACATCTTCCCTTCCACTCCCACCAGGGTAAGAATAGGAATATACACGATCAGGATAATGATTTCACCAAAAGCCGCGCTTTTCCTGATTTTTGATACAGAGCGAAAAACTTCCTCATCCATTTCCGCCTGCGTAAGTTTCTGTGCGGATCTTCTCAGCCCAAGATGATGCAGGGTGGCTTCAACGATAATTACGGCGCCGTCCACAATCAGTCCGAAATCGATAGCGCCAAGGCTCATCAGATTGGCACTTACCCCGAAGACATTCATCATTCCCAATGCAAATAGTAGAGAAAGCGGGATGGCAGATGCCACAATGAGCCCTGCTCTCAGGTTTCCAAGGAAAACGACCAGGACAAAAATGACGATCAGTGCTCCTTCTATGAGATTTTTCTCAACAGTCTTCATAGCCCTTCCCACCAGATCGGTCCTGTCCAGGAACGGTTCGATGACCACATCTTCCGGTAGCGACTTCTGGATGACCGGGATTCTGGCCTTGATGTTGTTTACGACTTCATGGCTGTTGGCTCCTTTCAGCATCATCACAACCCCGCCTACCGCATCTACTTTACCGTTGTAGGTCATGGCTCCGTACCGTACCGCACTTCCGAAACGGACTTCTGCCACGTCTTTTATAAAGACAGGAACGCTTCCCGTTTTATTTTTAACGGAAATATTCCTGATATCCTCCAGCGATTTCACGATCCCGATGCCACGGATGAAATAGGCATTCGGTTTTTTATCGATATACGCACCGCCGGTATTCCGGTTGTTTTTTTCCAGTGCCGTAAAAATATCGGTGATGCTCACTCCCATTGCTCTCAGGCGGTTAGGATCTATGGCGACTTCGTACTGTTTCAGCTGTCCTCCGAAACTGTTGATTTCCGCTATTCCCGGTGTTCCGTTCAGCTGTCTTCTCACGATCCAGTCCTGCATCGCACGGAGTTCTTTGGGATCATACTTCTTTTCGCTTCCTTTTTTAGGATGGAGAATGTATTGGTAAACTTCTCCCAGGCCGGTGCTTACCGGTGCGAGTTCAGGTGTTCCGATCCCCTTAGGAATCTGTTCCGCTGCTTCCTTCAGCTTTTCATTAATCAGTTGCCGGGCAAAGTAGAGGTCTGCATTTTCTTTAAAGACAACCGTCACGACCGATAATCCGAACCTCGAAATGCTTCTGGTTTCTTCAATATCCGGAATATTGGCTATGCTTTGCTCAATGGGAAAAGTAACGAGCTGTTCGACTTCCTGCCCTGCCAAAGTGGGACAAGCAGTGATGATCTGTACCTGATTGTTGGTAATATCCGGTACCGCATCAATGGGCAGCCTGGAAGCACTCCAGACACCCCAGATGATCAGAAACAGAGTCATCAGTCCGATGACGGTTTTATTTCTGATGCTGAATTGTATAATGGTATCTAACACAAACTAAGATTTTAATTCGTGACGGCCTTTCTTCTTACACTAAAAACTCATAACGGCAGGTATTTAAAACTAAACTGCCCTTATTACAGCGCCATATCAAGAAAGGCCATCGTGGATTTTGAAAAATATTTATAGACTGCCCTCAGTAAATGGCAGATGCAAAAATAGCCCGTGATCCTCTGCAACGGAATGGCAAAGTTTGAGGCATCTTTTAAAAAATCAGAAATTAAATCTTAGGCGGTTGCCAGATATGGTCGTAGACCTGATATACGAAATCGTTTTTACGGAAAAAGATTTTTTTTGAAAAGTATGAAGGCATTTTTGCCGGAGCTTCCAGTAGAGCATTCATTTTAAAAGCAGTTACCGTAATCTGGCAGCAGTTGCAGGTACATAAAGGGGAGCAGATATCGCCTTTGTCTTTTGAATGGGAATCGTCAGCAGTATAGGAAAGCGGCGCCTGTGAAGAACCGGATTCCTTGTGCACGTCTTCACACGGCATCAGTGACAATGCCATGAAATAAAATGCCAACAGGAATCGAAAGACGTTCATTCCCACAAAGGTAGGTATTTTTATTACATCGTCTCATATTCCTCCGCAAATAACCGGACTCAAACGATACATCATACCAGGAGGCAGAAAGCAGCAAGGCGGGAATTTCTTTTCAGTAGGGCAACGCGGGACTGTAAGTGTCAAATGGGTCTTTTATCTCCTAAACTCAGATAAAATGAAATAGGACTGAATGAACAGCAATGAGAAAGCCGCTGCAATATGCAGCGGCTTTTTCAGTTTTATCAGGTTATAGATTCGGATTGTTCTCTGTTTCCTTCTGTGGGATTGAGAACAGATAATATCTGCTGTTGGGAACAAAAGCCGTTTGGTCAGGAAAGGCAAAAATGGTATGCCCTCTTCCGTTTACCGTTTTCACCGTTCCGTCAGGCGTAGTAACCTGTACTTTAATGGCCTGGCCGGTGGCATCGGTATAAGGTTTTCTTACCACGGTTCCCTGGGTCCTGATGATGTCGGACAGAGAAAATCCTTCCCCGAACAGTTCTTTTCTTCTTTCGATCAGAACTTCTTTGATGACCTCATTCTGAACCAGAGATCCATTATAGGCATTCGCGTTTCTGGCTGCTTTCAGCTGGTTCAGCACGGTGACAGCATTGGCAACATTTCCGTTCCTGGCTTCTGCTTCCGCTTCAATCAGGTACATTTCCGCAGCCCTCATATAGACGATATCGGCAATCAGATTGGCTTTGAATTTAAATTTGGCATATCTCAGGAGCCCTTCCCTGCCCGGATTTCCGTCCCATGAAAATAAGGAGTAGCGGATATCATTGGTATCAAAAAGGTCTTTAAAATAAGGATCAGCCATAAAACTGTAGTAATAACTTCCTGATGAGGAAACATCCAGAAAATGGAAAGCATAGCTTTCGCCCGACTGTTCCTGGGTTTGTCCGTGTCCCCAGATCCATTCTCCGTTGCTGATATCATTGAATCCTTCCTTGTATTTTTCAGCGGTCATCAGCGCATATCCGTTTCTTGCCAGTCTTGCCGAGGCTGCCGCCTTTGTCCAGTCACCGGTATTGAGGTAAGCCCTTGCCAGCAGACCATTGACTACCGACCGGTCTATTTTGTCCTTGTTATTCCGGGAATATTGCTGAAGTAGCTGATCAGCATCGGTTAAATCACTTTTGATCAGCGTATAGATCTCTTCCAGACTGGCTCTTTTCTTTCCCACCGAAGCAGTAGTGGTGGGCTCAGTATATAACGGAGCGGTAAGGGCTGTTTTATCTTTCAGGTAGCTAAACTGGTAAAAGCTTGCCAGGTTCAGGTAACAGAAAGCCCGTAAGGCCTTGGCCTGGCCTTTCACCTGGTTCTTCTTTTCCGTGCTCCCTTCCGCGGCGTCAATTTTGGCGAGTACATTATTCATGTTATTGATGGTGGAATACAGCAGGCTCCAGATGAAAAGCGGCCGGCTTCCGGTATTGTTTACCAGATCGGTAAAGGCATAGGCTCCCGGGAAACCGTATTTGTTGGTGAGTACCGCGGCATCACTCCCCATAGCATCGCTCGTCCTGAGTACCGTTGAATACCCGATGTTGGCATAGGTGGTCCCGTCATCATTGAATTTCGCCCAGGTTCCGTTGATAACCGTCTCCGCGCTTTCCGCTGTCCTGAAGACTTCTTCTTCATTAGCCTGGTTGGTGGGTGCTGTTTCCAGTTCGCTTTCACAGCCTGTAAAAGTCAAAGCTGCGATGATCAGTAAAGACAGATATTTCAGTTTTTTCATTATTTCAATTTTAAATGTTAAAGGGTTGCCTGCAGGCCGAAAGTTACCGTTCTCATGGCCGGATACCGGTAATAGGTAGTTCCGTCCAGGGTCTGTTCGGGGTCCATTCCTTTGTGCTTATAGAAAGTCAGGAGGTTTTCAGCCTGGAGATAGATCCTGAACTTTTTCAGTCCGATCTTTTCAAAATAATCGGATGGAAGAGTATATCCGAGGCTTACGTTCTTCACTCTGGCATAGGTTCCCGAATACAAAAACCTGGAAGAAGCCGAGGTCCAGTTATTGGTGGTGGTGCTTAAGGCGGGAACGTCGGTATAAGGGTTTTCAGGCGTCCACCGGTTGAGCATTTCTGCGCTCCATGCTCTTCCTGCAGAGCTTCCGTTGTGCATCATCATGGTATAATCGGTATCCAGGATCTTGCCGCCGACTGCAAATGATATGAGGGTGGAAAAATCAAAGTTTTTATACGCCAGGCTTGTGGTGAATCCACCGATCAGCTCAGGAAGCGATGAACCCTGCAGGGTTTTTGTCGCTTTTGCGTATTCCGAAGTAGTGCCTTCTACAGTATTCCCGCTGGCATCCGTCGTCACCGTTTTCCAGAGAGGTTTTCCGTTTGAAGGGTCTACGCCTATCCATTCGGGAATAAAGAAATCGTAAACAGAACCGCCGACCTGCAGTAATTTTGTTCCGGTAACAATAGATCCTTTGGGAAGCCTGGTAATTTCATTTTTCAGGGTACTCAGGTTTACATCGACATTCCACTCGAAATCCTTTGTCTTAACCGGTGTGGTGAATAAGGAAAATTCAAAACCCGTATTTTTAAGCTCTCCTATATTAGCCTGGTATTCACTGAATCCCAATGACGGTGCGAGCGGCATCCCAAAGAGGAGGTCCCTGCTTTTCCGTTGAAAATATTCGATGTTTCCCCTTACCCTGTTGTTCAAAACAGCAAATTCAAGTCCTGCATTAAAGTTAAGGTTAGTTTCCCATTTCAGGTCGGGAGTCGGCAATTTGCCGGCCACGGTTCCGCCTTCGCCCAGATTATTATAAAAAGTATAGAGGCTCTGGTAAGCATAATAGGTATTCAGCTTGTCATTTCCCTGGCCGCCATAGCTCGCGCGGAGGGTAAGCTGGTTGAAGACATCAAGGTTTTTGATGAAATCTTCATTGGAAGCCTTCCAGGAAGCACCGGCAGACCAGAACGTTCCCCATCTGTTTTCCGGAGCGAACCTTGAGGAGCCATCCGACCTTACGGATCCTGAAATGAAATATTTATTTTTAAAATCATACTCTGCCTTTCCCAGGAAACTCAGCAGTCCGAGCTGATCGCTGTTTCCCGTAAAACCGCCCAGCAGGGCAGCAGCATCCGGCTCATAATAGTAAGGCAGCGAAAACTGGCTCCTGCTTCCTGAAATGGTCTGGTATTCGTAATGGTAAAATTCCTGACCGCCCAGAATATTGATGTGATGCTGCCCGAATTTTTTATCATAGGTAAGAATATTGCTGGTGGTGTAAGACAGTGTCCGGGAGTTGGTTTTGGTTACCGAACCGCCGATTTCCGAACCTTCGCCCAGCAACGGATTAGTGTAATAATGGCCGTTGTAATTCACCAGGTCGATGGAGAAATTGGATCTCAGCCTGAGCTCAGGCAGAAATATGAATTCGGCAAATCCTTTTCCCGAGAAGTTGTCTTCCCGGTTTTCATTTTTATCCAGGGGAAGTGTTGCAGCAGCATTCTCATTCTGCAGCGCACTGGTAGGCCTGTATTTTCCGAAGTCATAAAGGTAATTCCCGTTAGCATCCAATCTGTAACTTCCGTCTGCATTCCTTTCGTAATAAGGGTAGAAAGAAGGAATAATTCTGGCAGCATTGATGACATTATCGGTTCTGGAATCCGAAGACGGCGGTGCCTGCTGGAGGCTATTGGTATAGGCCAGGTTGGCCCCGACATTCAGCCATTTCTTTACTTCAGAATTGAGTTTCAGCCTTGTACTGTATCTCCTGAAACCGGATTCAATGGCAATTCCTTTATCATCCAGGTATCCCAGTGAGAAAAAGTAATTGCTCTTTTCATTTCCGCCGCTGAAGTCCAGGTCGGCCTGATTTCTTGAAGCTACCCTTTGCAGGATATCCTTCCAGTTGTCATTCCATAAAGCGGTAGCACCCGGCAGGAGCCTTCCGTCTGTTCCTACAGGTTTCTCATACTGTGTCCCGTACGGATTGATTCCTAAAGCATTCACCAGATTGTCCGTTGCCATCTGCGCAGCCTGCTGTCCGGAAATTGTCCCGGACTGATAGCCGTTCCTCAGCGCTTCCCAATACAGCTGGAAGTACTGATCCGTGGTTACCTGTTCATAATCCTTTACCGCTCTGCCTGAAAACCCCTGGCTTATATTAAAGTTTATTCTGGCTTCGCCTTTTTTACCGGATTTTGTGGTAACAATGATCACTCCGTTTGCTCCTCTGGAACCGTATAATGAACTTGCCGTCGCATCTTTTAAGACGCTGATGGATTCAATATCATTCGGGCTGATGGAATTGATGTTGCCGTCGAAAGGAATTCCGTCCACTACAAACAACGGATTGCTCGATGCACTTACCGAACCGATTCCCCGGATCCTGATAGAGGCTGTAGAACCCGGCTGCCCTGAAGCACTTACCGCCTGAAGTCCCGGAACCTGTCCTTCCAGAGCTTTCGTAATATTGGTAACAGGCCTGCTGTTGATTTTTTCGCTGGAGATGGTGGCAACTGAACCTGTATAACTGTTCTTCTTTGCTTTTCCGTAAGCCACCACTACCACTTCATCAATTTCCTTCTCATGAAGGGTGTCTTTTCTGACCTCCTGTGCCTGAACATGCGAAATTCCAAAGAAGAAAGCAGCTGCAGATGGAATGAAAGCTTTAAGACCGATTAAATTTTTGTTAAACATAATCTATTTCTTTTACTGTTAATTTAATTTTTGACTTTTATAAAAAAGACAGCAAAAGACATCATTTACCATGATTAACATCTGCTCATCTTTCCTTTTTCAAGGCTGAATGGAACACCTTACATAATGCAGGTTGTTAAGATTTCACAGGGTCAGCCCCCTCCATCTTTCTTTATAAGCCGTTGCAAATCTAAAAACAAAAAGTCTACAAAACAAGTAGACTTTAAAATTTACAATATAAATTTTATAAAAATTAACATAATTTTATTCTAAACACAACACAAATAGCCAGTTATAAAAAATATCAAATTTATAAATATGAGAAATATCATTAAAAATTACATAATTATGATTTATAACGGTATCTTAATTTTTATCTTCGGATATAAAAAACTTTTTAATTTTACAGGATGAAAATTTTAATCATTAACGGTCCCAACCTTAATCTGCTGGGGACGAGAGAACCCGAAATATACGGAACGGTCTCCATGGAAGACTATCTGGATGCATTGCGGTCGGAATTCCCTGTTATGGAGCTGGAGTATTATCAGTCCAATATTGAAGGAGAGCTGATCAACAGGCTGCAGGCCGGTGATTTCGATGGACTGGTCATTAATCCCGGCGCTTATACCCATTACTCTTATGCGATTGCGGATTGTTTAAAGAATATTCAAAAGCCGAAAGTTGAGGTTCATATCAGCAATATCTATAAAAGAGAAGAATTCCGGCAGAAATCGGTGACTGCAGCCCATACGGATGCCGTCCTGTCAGGGTTTGGAATGGAAGGATACCGGCTGGCAGTGTTGAGCCTGATGTAATTCTCCTAACCAAAATTTTTAAAGGGTATTGTCTGCTGTTCAACATCCGGTACTAAGCTTTGTTGTGCAATGTTATGGCCTTTTTTAATTTTTGCTTAGTCGAACCTTCGGTTTGTGGTAAAATTTTTCACAATACAATCTAAATAAAAGATGATGATGTATCTTCAGGTACTTAGCTACCGGATAGTGGTCTATTAGAATTGCAAAAAAAATCCTCAGCATTGATTTGCTGAGGATTCTGTATTTTAGTTGGTGGTCTGCGTTTGTAACTGAGGTCCTGAAGAAATCAGTTTCTTGCCTTCTTCCGTATTGCAGTACTGTTCAAAATTCTTAATATACTTTGCGGCAAGGTCTCTTGCTTTTTCTTCCCATTCACCGGCATTGCTGTAGGTATCCCTTGGATCCAGGATGCCTTCGGAAACATTCGGCAATCCGGTAGGCACTTCCAGATTCATGATCGGGATTCTTGTTTTCGGTGCGTTTTCTATTGAACCGTCGATGATGGAATCAATGATCGCTCTTGTATCTTTCAGGGAAATTCTTTTTCCGGTACCGTTCCAGCCGGTATTCACCAGATAGGCCTTTGCGCCATGCTCTTTCATTTTCCCGATCAGGGTTTTGGAATACATGGTTGGGTGCAGCGTTAAGAAGGCTTCTCCGAACGCCGGTGAAAAAGACGGCTGGGGTTCTGTGATCCCTCTTTCCGTTCCTGCTAATTTTGAAGTGTATCCGCAAAGGAAATGATATTGCGCCTGGTTTTCATCCAGTACCGAAACCGGAGGCAGTACACCGAAAGCATCTGCTGAAAGGTAAACGATTTTTTTCGCATGCCCTGCTTTTGAAGGCAATACGATTTTATTGATATGGTAAATCGGATAAGAAACCCTTGTATTTTCAGTAATGGACCCGTCCGTATAGTCGGAAACTCCGTTATTCACTACCACATTTTCAAGCAATGCATCCCTTTTGATCGCTCTGAAGATATCCGGCTCCTTTTCTGCAGAAAGGTCGATTACTTTGGCGTAGCATCCGCCTTCATAATTGAAAACGCCGTTATCGTCCCAGCCATGCTCATCATCACCGATCAGGTATCTTTTCGGATCAGCAGATAAGGTAGTCTTACCGGTTCCGGAAAGACCGAAGAAAAGGGCAACGTCTCCCTCTTCACCTACGTTGGCCGAACAGTGCATGGAAGCCATGCCTTTTAACGGAAGATAATAGTTCATCATCGCAAACATTCCTTTCTTCATTTCCCCGCCATACCAGGTACCGCCGATGATCTGCAGTTTTTCTGTCAGATTGAACATCACGAAATTTTCGGAATTCAACTCCTGCTCTTTCCAGTCCGGATTGGTGGTTTTGGATCCGTTGATTACCGTAAAATCCGGCTCACCGAAGTTTTCCAGCTCATAGTGAGAAGGGCGGATGAACATATTGGTAACAAAATGCGCCTGCCATGCCACTTCAACAATAAACCGTACTTTTAACCTTGTATCTGCATTGGTTCCGCAGAATGAATCTACCACATAGATTTTTTTAGCATCAGAAAGCTGGTTCAGCACTAATTCTTTACAGGAGCTGAAAATTTCCGGAGTGGTAGGCAGATTCACCTTACCGTCCCAGAAAATCGTTTCTCTTGTAACATCATCCTGAACTATGTACCTGTCCTTAGGTGAACGACCTGTGAAAATTCCTGTTTTTACTGATACGGCGCCTGATTCCGTAAGCTCAGCTTTTTCAAAGCCTTGATTTTCAGGAGAAATTTCAGCCTGATACAATTCCTCATAAGAAGGATTGCAGACGACTTCAAAATTTCCCTTAATCCCTAATTTTTCTAAATCCCGGATGATTTTAGCGTTTTTCATTGTACTTATATTTCTATTTCTTTTTTGGAGTCTAACAAAATTAATATTAATTAATTGTTAAAAGTGGTTTAAATATAATGATATAAGTCAGAATGACAAATAAAAAAACAATTTTGTAAAAAACTGAATATCAGTAAATTAAATCGGAATAGTCGAAAATTGTTGAAAATCCTTTTCCCCAAAAATAGTCCTTAAAGCCGTCAAATTTTGAGCTCATGACAAAATCTCCGCCCCAGGCACCCAGACTTTTTACAAAAACCGGGCAGTCTTTGAAATACAGGTCTTTAACTGTAGGAATTTCAAGGAAATCCGATATTTTCTGTTCATGATCCAACAGAAGTCCGGAAAAATTTTCCAATTCGCTACATAGTAAAATTTTCCTTGTAAGATCCGAAAATTCTTCGATGAGACTCTCAGACTTCTTTTTGGACCTGTAAAACCGGATTCCTTCCCGGCTATCCTGCTTTTGATTTAGGTGGATAAATATCAGGTCATTTTTAAAGGGAGGATCAAAATTTACCTTTTCATATTTAATTTCAGGAACGCTCTGATAGAGAACGGCCGATTTTTCTTTGGCTACCGCAATATCATATCCGCTGCCTCCCAGGCTTATCGTATTTAATTGGAAAGGATCGATTTCCGCCCACTCAGCAAGGTTGTTCATTAAGGTAGAACTGCTTCCGAGGCCGTAGTCTGCCGGAAACTGAAGATTGGTTGTTACATGATAGGTAACATCAGCTTTGAACCTGACTGAAGAAAGAGCCTGAACGTTTTTCAGGGTCTTTACAATGAACTCCGCGCTTGAGGAAATATTGGTCTTCAGAACCTGCCAGCTCTGGTAGTCGATCACTGCTTTCAGCCATATTTTTCCCTGATGAAAGGCCTCCCATACAATAAGGGACTGCGTATCCCGGACTTCTTTAAAAGAAAACTCTTGTCCCAGCCGTGTAGGTACAGCTAAGACAAGAGCTCCGTCCATTGCGAAATATTCTGAAGTAAGCATCAGCTTTCCCGGTGAAAATATGCCGCCCATGGTCTTTTTTTATTATTTTTTAGATGGCAGAAGCCATATCAATGGTAGCATCAATTTTTTTGATGAGTCCCTGTAATGTTTTTCCCGGTCCTACTTCTACGAATTTAGTAGCACCGTCTTTGATCATATTCTGTACAGACTGTGTCCATTTTACGGGTCCCGTCAACTGGGCAATCAGGTTTTTCTTGATTTCATCCGGATCGGAAACAGCTGTTGTGGTGATGTTCTGATAAACCGGGATCATTGCCTTTCTGAATTTGGTCTGCTCGATAGCTGCGGCCAGTCTTTCCTGCGCAGGCTGCATCAGCGGCGAGTGGAAGGCACCATTTACCGGTAACAGCAATGCTCTTTTTGCTCCTGCCTCCTTCATTTTTACACAGGCTTCTTCAACGGCTGCGGTTTCCCCTGAAATCACCAGCTGCCCCGGGCAGTTGTAATTGGCAGGTACAACGATTCCACCGACGGATGCACAGACTTCCTCTACCTTAGCATCTTCCAGGCCTAAAATGGCGGCCATGGAACTTGGATGGGCATCACAGGCTGCCTGCATGGCTTTTGCTCTTTCTGAAACCAGCTTCAGGCCGTCTGCAAAAGAAAGCACGCCGTTGGCAACCAATGCTGAAAACTCACCTAACGAATGTCCGGCCACCATCTCTGCACCCAAGCCATTTACGGCTTTCAGGGCAGCTACCGAATGAATGAAAATGGAAGGCTGGGTAACTTCGGTTTTTTTCAGGTCTTCATCTGTCCCGCTGAACATCAGGGAAAGAATGTTGAAACCCAATATTTCGTTGGCGGATTCCATCAGATCCTTGATATCTTTTCTGGAATCATACAATTCTTTTCCCATCCCTACAAACTGAGACCCCTGTCCGGGAAATACAAGTGCTTTCATGTATTAATTTAAAATATTTTGTAAATATAGATATAATGTTAATAATATTCTTTAAAAACAGCTTTTTGATTTATGGTACCAATCGGATTACACGAAAACCTGTATTTACATAGGCCCCGTTCGCTTTTGATTTGACGAATTCAAATTTTGTTGCCAGCTGCGTCTGTACTTTATTGATCTGCCTGAAGATCTCCCCTTTCCTGTTTTCACGGGTCAGCATGTCATTTACCACGTCGAAACCGATGATGGCATATTTCGGAGGCGTCTTACAGAATTTACTGCGGTAATCGGCCAGGATTTCTTTTTCAAAGCTTCCTTCGGTATTGATTTCCCTATCCATCAGATAAACCAGCTGGGCCTGGCTGAGATCATTCATTTTCTTTTTAAAAACCGGGAAATAATTCATGCTGAATGCTTTCATACCCTGAACTTCTTTGGACAAGGCAATTACTTTGCTGGCAAATGCTTCTCCTACATCATCATTATCACTGGCAAGGACGGCAATTACCGGAGCAGACTGACCGGTCATCATATTCTGATCCAGCTGGATATCCGCCGGGCTGTTTACCACCATGATATTAGGATTTTTCAGGGCCTTTTCAAGACCTGCCCTGATGTAGTTGGCATTTTCTTTTTTAGGCCCGGAAACAATATAGATTTTCTGGTCGGAGAAGGCGCCTTGTACTTCTTCCACAATTTTATCGGCATACGTCTGATCATTGGTTTCAATGATGATCAGGTTGCTGTAGTTATAGAGTTCCGGGGAGTTGGCGAATGGGGCGACAACAGGAATTTTCTGGCTTTTTGTAAAATCCAGGACATCAACCACATTGGACTTGAAGAATGGCCCGATAATCAGGTCGGTGTTATCCGGATTGATCTGCGTCAGTGAATTTCTGAAAGAAGCTTCATTTCCGGAATCCACCACTTTCACATCCAGCTTCTGCCCTTTCGAGGCATTGCGTTCAATGGCAAGTTTGGCTCCCGTCAGGAAGTCCAGTGCCATCGTTCTGTACTGGGTTTCACCGGTGCTGTATCCAAACGGAAGCATCAGTACAACACTCAGCGCCTCACCGTTTTTCTTTACGTAGGCAGGATCCAGCCTTTTGATTTTTAAAACCATGCCGGCTTTCAGTCCGCGGGACAGTTCCGGATTCAGGGCAATCAGTTCATCCACGGTAATTCCGAACTTATTCACAATGGAGAATACCGTATCTCCCTGCAGCACCGTGTAGGTAACATAATCGTCAGCGGCTTCCATAGTACCGGCTGCAACGGACCTTTCATTTCCGGAATCCATTTTTTCTCTGGAGCCGGAAGTTTCAGCAAATACATCCGCTCCTGACGCAGCCGTTTTCACTGATCCGGTTACTTTAATGGCTTCACCGGGTTTCAGGCCTTTTTCTTCCAGGCCCGGATTTAAGGCGAAAAGCTGTTCTCTGGTAATATTGAACTGCTTTGAAATCCTGTAATAATTATCTTTTGCCTGAACAATGTACGATCCTTCAGAGGCTGTTACTGCCGTTGCAGGGCCGGCATTTTCAACAGTTGTTGCGGAAACAGCCGGAGTTTCCGTTACGGCCTGCCGGTTACCGCCATATTTTTTAATGCTTTCCAGCGGCAGGATAATCTCGTCCCCGATTTTCATGTGGGATTCAAGATCGGGATTCAGTTTCCGCAGATCGGTTTCTGAAATTCTGTACTGCTTGGTCAGTCCGTAAATGGTCTGTTTAGGCTGAAGGACGATTGTACCTGTTTTACTGCTGACTGCAGGTTTTGCAGCAATGGAAGTTTTCACAGGTGATGCAACATTCCTTTCATTTTTTATCGTCAGCACATCGCCAATAGCCAGTTTGCCGTCCTTTACCGATGGGTTGAGCTTCAACAGTTCAGGTACGGTAAGCCCGTATTTTTTAGCAATATTATAAGGAGTATCGCCTTTTACAACAGTGTGCGATTTCTGGGCAGATGCTCCCAGAACCATACATAAACCGGACAAAATTAAAAACCTCTTTATCATATTGGAATATTATAGATACAAAAATACTTCTTTAAAATTAAATGGCAACAATTATTAGTTCCGGCGCTCCTATTTGGATTTCTTCAAGACAGGCTTCCATCCATTCATATCCGTGATCTGCAAAAAATACACTGAAATTATAGACCCGTTCCTGCCAGTTTTTGGAAGGATGGACTTCCATAAAAAGAGTTTCCAGCCTTTCCATCAGCTCAATCTGTTTGATTTTTTCTGCATGCAGAAGCCGTTTTTTCATACGTTTGAACGATTTCAGCTGCCGCACTTCTTCTGCTTTTACCATATTGCCAAATGAGCGGTCTGTGGTTTCCGCAGCTTCCTTCAGATCGCTGAACTGGCGGATCAGCTGTCCTTCTTTCTCATTCAGCAGATCAAGAACAGCACTGTCCTGTAAGATTTTATTATGGGTGATATCCGTAAAATTCCCGAAAAAATCGTCAATCCGGAGGTTGAGATTCTTTATTTTTCCTATTGTTTTTTCTTTTACGAACAGCATCGAATTTCTTGGAACCAACACAGGAAAAGGGATTCCTGTATCCCGGAAGTAATCTTTCAGCTCCAGCCAGTACATGATCTCCGCATTCCCTCCGATATAGGCCAGATTGGGAAGAACGGTTTCCTGATAAACGGGGCGCATCAGTGCATTGGGGCTGAATTTTTCGGGAAACTGTTCCAGTTCATCCAGGATTTCTTTTTCGGTAAACTGAATGCCTTTATCCAGAACAACATAGTTCCGGCCGTTGAAATCGATCCGGTCCCTGGTCTCGGAAAGGTAAAAGAGATTGATTTCCCTTGGATTCACCTGAACTTTCCCATATTTCTCTGTCAGGAATTTCACTTTTGCTTCAGAAGCTTTATGCAGGCTGAAATGAAGGAGCTCATCCCTGAAAGTATCTATCATCTGGCTTTTCAGGAGCGTTGAATCCCCGTCTATCATAAGCAGGCCGGTGTCCGAGAACAGACGGTTAACAAGAACCCGGATGGCCTGGGTTAAGGTATTCCCTGTTTTATATGCTTCTTTCAGCATGAGAATAAGTTCGGTCCCGAAAACACAATCTTTGAATTCCTTCTCAAATTCAGAAATGAAAAAGGTATCGTGAATGGTGATTTTACCTACCGGACCACCTGATTTTTCATTGATTTCATAGTAACCTGCCTCAGTTCTGAAATGATTGATTTCTGCAAAATCATGATCTTCGGAAGCCATCCAGTAGATGGGAACGAAATTGAAATCCGGAAACTTCTCTTTGAGATAAGAGCACGTCTTGATGGTCTGCAGGATTTTGTACACGAAAAAAGCAGGGCCTGAAAAAAGATTCAGCTGATGTCCCGTGGTCACCGTAAAAGTATTGGGAAGCCTCAGCAGCTCTGCATTTTCCTTTTGTGCAGAGGAAAGGGTGAGTTCCTTAAGCTGATCCTTAAGTGCTTCGGCAAGAATATCCCTGCTGTTCTGCGTAAAACTTTCCTGTTTCAGGCGGATCTGACGGCTGATATGGTCTGAAGAAAATGTATCTTCCCGGAATCCTTCGATTTTGTGATCCAGGAAATCCCTGATCAGCTGAGGAATGCTTTCTATTTTCTGAAAGGGTAATTTTTGGATTGTTTTCAACTTTATTTTATTTTAGTTGAATAAATACCATACGATTCCAAGATTCAGCCTGAAGTCATAGACCGGGTAGCTTGGAAATGCATAGGCTTTATTATGTGAGATAACCGTACCGATCTGCTGTCCTTCGATGAAGAAGAACATTTTTTTCACCTTCATATTGAAGTAAACATCTGCAATCGGCTGTCCGCCGATGGAAAATGCATTGGCATCAGGTAAAATATATTCGTTAAGAATCGGGAAATATTCTCTTGAGGCAAATTTCGTAAAGTAATACACTTTGAGCCCGGCCTGTATTTCTGCTGCTTTTTTAAAGGCTTTGGACTGGAAGAAGAAATTGGCCCTTCCGATAAATCCAGGCAATGGCAAAAGATCTTTGTTAGTCAATACGTTCTGGAACTGCAGCCTGGTATTCAGATGGAATTTACCGTATGTGAAAGTAGCATCGCCCCCGATCTGGGAGATGTTAACCGGGCTTTCGCTCTGTCTGGGCATGGCGTCAGCATCGAAGTAAGTGTAGTTATCCACCCTGAAATAATTGGCAAAAAGTTCTGTATTGAACCATTTCAGGTTGAGGTTACCGCCGATCTCGGTTACCGACTGGTTTTTTGCATCAGCCAGATAATAATTGAACTTCCTGTAGATTGAACTGTTGGCCAGATAATTAAACGAAGGATAAGCACTCTGAAAATTAACTTTGGCATTGACAAAATAGTCCTTTACGGGCTCAAACTTCAGGTTGTTCGTTGTCTTCAGATAGGTTCCGAAACGCGTTCCGTTTGAAAATTCCAGGAATGAATTGACCTGTATTTTATCCAGCAGCCGGATCTGCAGGTTTCCTACCGCTCCTATTCTGGATTCTTTTGATTCTCCCGAAAGGCTGAAAGCCGGTACGCTGATCTCCGTAGTTCCGAAACGGATCATCTGATAGCGGACGCCGGCATCAAGCTTGAATTTTTCATTATCCCAGACCAGGCTTACCGTATTGCTGAGGTTATCCGAATATTTCCTGGATGTGGCTGGGCCGGCAACCAGTTCGTCTGCCGTACCATACCAGTACGCTTCCGGGCCTGCCTGGGTATAGTAGTATTTATTGCCCTGATGCAGTAGGGTATGCCGGATTTTAAAAGGATATCTTTCAGGATCAAATGGTGCAAACTGATGCGTGAGATAATATCTTCTATAAGAGAATTGCGAGCTTGAGGAAGCCAGGTTGACCTGCATATTCTGCCGGTTCCGGGAATTGCTGTCTCCTTCTTCAAAAAGGTTATTGAGGGTAATTCCTCCGTTTTCCTGATTGTTGACATTCTGATGGAGATAATGGGCAAAGAGTTCATACTTCCCGTTTTTTGAGGTATAGTGCCCCGAAAATAAGGTATTGTTATTGGACGCCAGTGCATTTCTGTACATTCCCTGGGAACGCAGTCCGGTATATTCCAAAGCAAAATTAAATCTTTTTCCGATGTTCTGGGTATACGTGGAATTCAGGGCAGCTCCGTTTTTCATTGCATTATGATAGATGAATGTTGCGGTGGGTGTTTTTACATCATAGTATCTAATGTCATTGATGCCAAGGATCCCGTAGGATTTATGGGTAGGCAATACAGCCAGGTTTTGCTCAGGATTCATTTCATACGTCAGCGGATTGAATCCGGCACCGATATTGGCCATCTGTACACGCCCGAAATTATCGCGGTTGTTGTACTGTGAGAAAATATAGGTTTTGTTGAAGGTCATCACCGTATCAAACACTTTTTTTTCTGAGAACTGTGTCTGGTACAGGTAATCGTTAATGGTAGGCTTAAAGATCTGCAGGGAATCTTTTTTCCCGGAATCGATCACCAGCGTATCCTGCTTGGGCAGCTGGTTAGAATCCGTTTTATTGACAACCTGGGCCTGTACGGCAAGGCTGAAAAAGAATATGAGGGGAAGGAAGTACTTCATTGTATTCGTATTACACAAAATCTTACTGTATAAAATTAAACTTCTGATTTTGTACCGCAAAAATAAGAAATAATAAGGAATAAAAAACCCCGCATGTGGATGCGGGGTTGTATAAAAAATATTCAATTGAAATTGTTTACTAATAGCCTGTGTTTTGCTGAACGGAAGCATTTCCTGCAACTTCACTACTAGGAATTGGCAAAGTATATCTATAGTCTCCGTTTGTAAGATTAGATACGCTTACAATATCATCTGTAGGGTGTCTGTCCATTGATACCCCCGCTTTAACAGCTAGCCTTTTTAAATCAATATATCTATGTCCTTCAAAACAAAGTTCAATTCTTCTCTCTGTTAATATATCTTTAAAAGCATCTGTAACACTTGAATAAGAAGGCGTTGTTACTGAAGCACTTAGGGTATTTCTTGCATCTCTAATTTTCTTGATATTATTAGCTGCTGTCATTAGATCACCATTTTGCGCAGCCACCTCACTCAAAATAAAGTACATTTCAGACAGACGGAATGTTTTGATATCGTTTCTAGTATTAGATCCTGTCTTACCAGGATACTTATCGACAATTAGTCTATCCAGTCTTGTATTAACTCCCGAGCTCTGGTAATTTGGATTTGGTATACTTGTAGGATCTACAAAAGCATACTTCCTAACATCATTTTGTAATCCATTTAATATATTATATAAATTACGTCCCATAAACCACCAAGGAGTACCTGTAACACTTGAACTATTTAAGTTATAACGTGAACCAATAGCAATACCATTAGCACCAGTAGCTTGTCTACCTAGAGCAAATATAATTTCCCCTCTGAATCCATCTTTATCATCCCATAAATTCCGATATGGATTGAATGAGTTTGATGTTGAATAAAATGAGCTATTCCAAGCTGAGCTGCCAATAGTAGGTGCAGATGTTGTAGTAATAGGTGAACCCGAAGTTAAGGTAAATGCTGCTCCGTTCACTCCTACAGTAGCATCAATTACAGCTTGTGCATCGATCTTTGCTTGATTATAATTACCTCTATAAAGATTGAATCTTGCACTTACAGCGTTTACAAAACTTCTACCCACATAATATTTATTGGCATCAGATTTTGCTACTACTCCTCCTGCATCAAGCTGTGTAAATGCATCTCTTGCAAATTGAAGATCACTTACTATAAGATTATATATTTCTTTATTTGCGGATCTCGGTTTCTGAACAAAATTGTCAGTGATACTGTTACTTAAGATAACTCCTAAGGCATTTTCATTAGCCATATCAGGTGAAAAATAAGTTTCCAATTCTAAATAACAGAAAGCCCTTATAGCTCTTGCTTGCGCTATAATTTTATTGTAGTTAGCTGTTTCCGTTGTTCCATTGGGAGTATATTTACCAGCTCCTTCTAATAATCTGTTAACTCTATTGATAGTTCTGTAGTGAGATCTCCATATAAATTCCGGATATGTTTCAACACCACCGCTCACTATAAAGCGATGCAACTGAAATTCCTGTCCTCCACTACCATCA
The DNA here is from genome assembly GCF_913776365.1 of uncultured Chryseobacterium sp. Classification (GTDB taxonomy): domain Bacteria; phylum Bacteroidota; class Bacteroidia; order Flavobacteriales; family Weeksellaceae; genus Chryseobacterium. The sequence continues at coordinate 34,162 of NZ_CAJYMO010000318.1, forward strand.
CCAGGTTTTACCTCATCAGTAATTACAGAAGTCAAATAGATTTCATTAGCTGTTTCTAAAGTTCCATAAACACTTCCAATCAAAAAAGATTGCATTCCGTCTAATGAAGTTAATGCCTGTGAATCATCAAGCTGTCCAGGCTGGATAGCATCTATTGCGTCACTACAGCTATTCAATAAAGGCATAGCCGTTAATGTTCCTATTGCAAATAATAATTTTACTATATTTCTTTTCATTTCTTAATTTTTAAAATTCTACATTAAAGCCTAAAGAAAATGTTCTGGGATTAGGATAAACACTTAATGAATAATTTGTAACAGGCTCAGGATCTAAACCTTTCCAATTACTCCAAGTAACCAGATTTTCTCCCTGAACAAATAGTTTCAGTCCCTTTATAGGTAACTTTTCTAAACTGGCTTTAGGAAAGGAATAGCCAATTGATATTGTTTTTAATCTGATAAAATCTGTTTTATATAAGTACCTGTCAGAACTGCCGTCTGCTCCAGTATTATTTGCAGATATTGAAGGAAGAGTAGCATCTTTATTATTTGGTGTCCAAGATTCAAGTAAATCAGCACTTACATTATTTCCAGTGCCTAATGCATTAGGATCCATTAACCACGCATACAGATTATCATATTGCCAGCCTCCGGCTTGCCAAGAAAACAATACATCCGCGAAAACACCTTTAAAAGATCCATTAAGACCAAAGCCACCTTGATACTTAGGATAAAATGATTTTCCTGTCAGTACTCTGTCACTATCATTAGGAGTCTCTGTAATATTTCCATTTTTATCTAAAAACTGCATTTCTCCTGTTTCTCTGTTAACACCCGCATACCGTACAAGATTCCATTGGAAAGCAAGTGATCCAGCAGCATTTACATTATCAGTTGGTGAATATCCATATGGTAATTCAATAATTTTATTTTTATTATAGGATGCGTTTGCAAAAATAGATAGTCTGAAATCACCTTGATTAAACATATTATATCTAAGATTACCCTCAATACCATTATTTCTCATTGTACCATTATTCCCATCAATGGTAAATTGCCCGGTAGAGGCTGCTGATAAATTTAATTTATTAAATAAGTTATCAGTTGTCTTAATATAATAATCAAAATTACCTTCTAATTTACGATTAAAGACAACAAAATCTAATCCTACATTAAACATTTTTTGTGTCTCCCAACGAACATCTGGATTACCCAAAATATTTAATGTTAATCCTTGTTGATTCAGGTATGCTGTTGAAGTTTGATAAACATTTCTAAATAGAGTGGTTGTTGCTGAATTAACAAGAGGATTTACATTATTGGAAGTAACTCCTAGGTTCTGATTTCCCTGGGTACCATATGAAGATCTTAGCTTTAACATATCAAACCCCGACCCTTCCATAAATGATTCCTTATCGATATTCCATCTACCAGAAACGGCCCAAAATGTATTCCATCTGTTTTCTTTAGAAAATCTATAGGCACCATCTCTTCTTATTAATCCAGTGAAACCATATTTACCAGAATAATCATAGTCAGCAGTAGCAAAATATGCAAGTGCACCAGCATTTACAGCCAAGGCACTAACATTTGGTACATATAATGTCGGCGTTGTTGTACTATATGGAACATAGCCAGTACCAGATCCTAATTCCCAAGTTAAAGCATTAAGACCATTTTGCTGGTATTGTTTACTTCTATAATGAGCTTTAATATAATCTAAATACGCTCCGACTTCTAGTGTATGTTCACCCCAACTTTTATTGAATGTAAGGTTAGTAATACTATTTATATTAAAATCTTTGATATTATTCAATACTTCTAAACCTCCATAAGGATCATTTCCTGCTTTTGCAATCAAAGCTAAATAGCCGTATGGGGCACGGGCAAAAGCCCTATCTGATTCTTTAAAATCAACACCAGACTTATGTCCTACTGTCAAATAATCTGTTAATTTATATGCAAAGTTAACATTTGCAAGCACGCTTGTTTCAGTAAATAAATTCTGAACACCTCCATTTATAATATCCTGAGTTACCCATGGAATTCTGTCACTATAAGCTCCACCTATAGCTTTGAACATATCTGAACCTCTCATATATGGACTTGGTTCAAGATCAGGCCTTGCCAAGATAGAACTGAATAAAGGATTCTGAAGTGGATTTGCTAATAAATTTGACACATTATTTTCCTGATCTAATTGGTGCCTTTTAGAATAACCAACAGCCAATTGGCTTCCATAGGTAAATCTTCCATCATTTGATTTACCTGAAATATTATTTCTGAATGTAAATCTCTGAAAATCGGTCGACTTAACTATACCTGTCATATCATAATATCCTAATGATGAATAAACCGACACATTTTTACCACCAAAAGTCAATCCAAGATTATGCTGTTGAACCATACCCGTCTGGAAGTATTGTTTTCTCCAATCAGTATTGGGTGCATTTTGAACTTCTTCTGCAGAATATTGATCAGTAGGACTGAAGACAAATTCATTTTGTAAACTTCTGTACTGACTTCCATTTACTAAATTATAATTATGATTTGGATATGTTGAAAAACCTATGGTTGAACCAAATGAAAGTTTCATTCCACTGTTGAAAGTACCATTTTTAGTGGTAATTACAACTACTCCATTTGCTGCTCTATTACCATAAATAGAAGTTGCAGCTGCATCTCTAAGCACCGATATGGAAGCAATATCTTCTGGATTTAAATTTCTGAATTGTGTACCATTTGTACTCATACCGTCAATTACATATAAAGGATCCATAGAAGAATTAAGAGATCCTACACCTCTTACTCTAACATCTATCCTACCGGAACCAGGAGATCCGGAACTTGAATTAACAGTGATACCAGGAGCTGCACCTTGTAAGGAATTTAAAAATGATGCATTTGGTCGATCTTCTAAAACCTTATCTGATATGGTAGTTGATGCTGCCGTAGACTTTGCTCTAGTAGCTGTCTTTCCATATCCTAATACTACAACCTCTTCAATTTGCCTTTCTTTAGGAAGAGTATCTCTCTTTGCTTTTTGTGCAAGAACAGCCTGTCCTAGAAAAAACAGTACGCCAGCACTCAATACACGAAGTTTAACATTCATATTAACAAATTTTAAGCGACAAATATGTTAATAAATATTAACATTTACAAATATTTTTTAATACTTCGGGTATTATTAACTTGTCAATCCTCACTAAAATACATAATATTATATCCATTATTAAAATATTAATTCATTATATTGAAAATACAGATTTTTAATTATTAAAAAGGTGAGATTTAACTTCGAAACCATAAATACTTTACATTTATTTATAATCAATCTAAATTATTTACTTTTTAAATAATCTATAAATAAAGTTGTCAATCGGAACTTTTTATTTTAGGAAAAAAATAAAAATGAATTATATTCTTAACAAATCAAAATGTTTTTTTATATATATTTGTTTAAATATTGAAAACATGTTAAAAATAGAAAAGAGTAATTATTAAAAGAGAAAAATTACTATTTGAAGTTTGCAAAACAAAACAACAATGTATTCAAGTGATTTAATGCAAACTTAATGGCAATTTATAAAAGCACATAACAATATAAAAGCTGGACGTGCGAACATAATTCTACTATCATCTAAAATACAATTAAAGTTACCTTTAAAAGTAGACTGCTAATGAAAATCATTATCCTTTGGTATATTAAGTGTCAGACGATTTATTACTACTATTCAAAAGTGATCTGATCTTAAAATATTCTATTTTCTCTTAGCTGAACTAAAGCAGAATGTCAGAATAAAAGGTGATATAATACATATGTGTCTATCGGAGTGATGGATAGTATTTATAAAAATAAACAACCGGGTTTTTAAATAAATGGGATACATATAAAAAAGCGAACATTATCAAAAGAAAGGTATTTATTGATAAAAGTGGCTTTGATGATTATAATTTTATTGTAGCAAATATACATGACGATGAAGCAGCTATTCCTTTAGTTAGGCACTTTAGCATTTAATTATTTCACTACAGATAATTTTTGCATATAATGGATATAGAAAGAATGTTATACACAAAAAAAACTAATCTCAATTATATTGTACAGTATTTATTTACAGTAATATATGAAAAAATCTAAACCTATTCCGGTAGATTGATTATACGAACATTCTATGACTAAATAATAATATGAATTTTTCAAAAATAACGAATTGCTGATTGAATACGCTGAGAGTATGGTTAAATTATGTTATCATAATATTATTACTAAAAGAATTTACAAAAATCTAATAATTTTTAAAAACCTATAACAATAAATATATGAAAAAAATACTTTTGCAATCATTAATATTATTAAATATTACTATTTGTTCAGCGCAGCAGCAAATAGTATCGCAAAACTATAACGTCGGTGGTGCTCAGCCCATCTTTTACACTTTACAGTCATCTTCTGGAAAAACGTTAAATTATGATGACATAATGGGTTCACCATACCAAAATAAAAGTTTTTTACCAGCAAAAATCTCTGGTAGTCCAAATGAAAATGTCTCAGTAAGATATAATAACTATAAAGATGAAATTGAATTTAAAAAAAATGATGAGATTTTTTCCTTACCAAAAAAAGCAGAATATTCAAGAATAGAAGTAATATCCACTAGACAAATAATCGTACTATTGAACATATCTGATGAAACTAATGGCTATTTTTATGAACTAGTAAAAGGCAATAATTCATTATATAAAAAGAGTAAAACTAAATTTATAGATTTTGTTCCTGCTTCAAATGGCTATACTAGCGATAAGCCAGCATCTTTCAAAACAATGGATCCGGAATATTACATAAACATAAAGAATAAATTTATAAAACCTAAAAACCAAAAGGAAATCATTGAACAGTTTCCGGATAAGAAAGAAAGTCTAACTTCTTTTTTCAAATCAAATAAGATAAAATTTGACAAAGAAGAAGATCTGATCAAACTTGTGAATTTTCTGAATCAGGATTAATAACATAAATTTATGTAAATCATCAAGCTTTTATTTGGAATGTTTTTAAGTTAAATAAAGAAGCCGTTTTACAAATTGTAAAACGGCTTCTTTATTTATAAAGTCAAGTCTTTTAACTACTTCAACTTCTTCTTCACAGCAACTTCCTCATATACTTCAAGGATGTCATTCTGTTCAATGTCGTTGTAGCCTTTCAGGTTCAGACCGCATTCATAGCCTTTGGTGACTTCTTTTACGTCATCTTTGAAACGTTTCAAGCTTTCCAGTTCGCCGTCGAACTTCACGATGCCATCGCGTAGCAGACGCACTTTCGAATTTCTGGTTACTTTTCCTGAAAGCACCATACATCCGGCAATGGTTCCGACTTTGGAAATCTTGAACACTTCCCTGATCTCTACGTTACCGATCACCTGCTCCTGAATTTCCGGAGAAAGCATTCCCTCCATCGCTTCTTTCACTTCGTCGATCGCTTTATAGATCACCGAGTATGTACGGATCTCGATTTCTTCTCTGTCGGCAAGATCTTTGGCATTGGCACCTGCTCTTACGTTGAATCCAATGATGATGGCATCTGATGCAGCCGCCAGGTTGATATCAGACTCGGTAATCTGTCCTACGCCTGAGTGCAGAATGTTTACGCTGATTTCCTCTGTCGATAATCTTTGCAGCTGATCGGAAAGCGCTTCAACGGAACCGTCCACGTCACCTTTAAGGATGATGTTCAGTTCTTTGAATTCACCTAATGCGATACGTCTTCCAAGTTCTTCAAGCGTTGTATGTTTCTTGGTTCTGATAGAAAGTTCCCTCTGAAGCTGCTCCCTCTTATTGGCAATAGCTTTTCCTTCACTTTCATCGGCATACACACGGAATTTATCACCTGCTGTAGGTGCCCCGTCAAGACCTAAGATCGTTGCAGGAATAGAAGGGCCTGCTTCTTTAAGATTCTTCCCTCTTTCATCAAGCAATGCTTTTACCTTACCGTGGTTTTTCCCTGCTACTACATAATCCCCTACTCTTAGAGTTCCGGTCTGTACCAGCATGGTTGCCACGTATCCTCTTCCTTTATCCAGGGAAGCTTCGATAACTACCCCTTGCGCGGAACGGTCCGGATTGGCTTTCAGTTCAAGTAATTCTGCCTGAAGCAATACTTTTTCCAGCAGGACATCTACATTATTACCGAATTTTGCGGAGATTTCCTGAGCCTGTACATTTCCACCCCACTCTTCTACCAGAATATTCATTCCGGAAAGCTGCTGACGGATATTGTCCGGGTTCGCATTCGGCTTATCCACTTTGTTGATCGCGATGATCATCGGAACTCCGGCCGCCTGAGCATGGGAGATCGCCTCTTTTGTCTGAGGCATTACATCGTCATCGGCAGCAATTACGATAATCGCGATATCCGTAACCTGAGCACCTCTTGCCCTCATCGCCGTAAAGGCTTCGTGACCCGGTGTATCCAGGAAGGTAATCCTCTGGCCGTTTTCCAGTTTCACGTTATACGCACCGATATGCTGGGTAATCCCTCCGGATTCCCCGGCGATAACGTTGGTCTTACGTACATAATCCAGTAAGGAAGTCTTACCGTGGTCTACGTGACCCATAACCGTTACGATCGGCGCTCTTGACAGCAGGCTGTCTTCCGTATCCAGATCCTCTTCCGTATCGGCTTCTTCAAGATCCGCATCAGAGAATTCGATTTTATATCCGAATTCGTCTGCAACAAGTAATAAGGTATCGGCTTCCAATCTCTGGTTCATTGTAACCATTACACCGAGAGAGAAACATGCAGAAATAACTTCAGTTGCACTTACATCCATTAAACTTGCCAATTCACCTACTGTGATGAATTCAGTAACTTTCAGTGTCGTATCTCTGGCATCTGCCTCCTGCTGAAGGTAATCCTGCTCCCGACGGTAATTTCTTTTATCTTTTCTGTGTTTGGCAGATTTGGACTTACCTCCTTTATTTGTTAATTTCTCAAGGGTTTCCTTTATCTGGTTTTTTACCTGCTCATCCGTCAGTTCAACAGGCATGGTTCTTTGACCGGGTCTGTTGTTTCCAAAGCGGTTTCCACCCTGGCCGCCTTGTCCCGGCGGACGGTTCCCCTGTCCTTGAGGACGGTTCTGTCCACCCTGGTTGTTTCCGAAACGGTTGCCCCCCTGGCCTTGTCCGCCCTGGCCCTGCGGACGGTTCTGTCCGCCCTGGTTGTTTCCGAAACGGTTGCCGCCCTGGCCTTGTCCGCCCTGACCCTGCGGACGGTTTTGTCCACCCTGGCCCTGCGGACGGTTTTGCCCACCCTGGTTGGCACCGCCTTGCTGGTTGTTCCCGCCTTGCTGGTTGGGACCTCCCGGTTTTTCAATCCTTTTTCTTTTCTTTTTGGCTCCTGCACCCTGCTTAGGGGCAAATTGAGTCAAATCAATCTTTTCACCGACGATTTTAGGTCCGTCCAGTTTTTGATAAACGGTTTCTATTTTCTGAGGTTCCTGAGATTCTTCCTCTGCTTTCACAGGCTCTGCAGGCTTAGCAGGTTCCGGTTGTTGTTCTGCCACAGGTTTAGGGGCTTCCTTTACCGGCTCTGCAGGTTTCACCTCCTCTCTTTTTTCCTCTGTTCTGGGTTTATCTTTTCTCACAGGCCTGTTTCTGGATTCGATCTGAGATAAATCTATTTTGTCCAGGACTTTAAATTCCTGCTTTTCAGGAGCAGCCTTTACTTCAGGAGCAGGGGCTGGCTCTTCCTTTTTTTCTTCCGCCACAGGCTGTGGCTTCGGAGCCGGGGTTTCTTCCACTTCAGGTTTCTTAGGCTCGAGGTCTATTTTACCTAAAATTTTAGTTTCCGGTTTGTTTGCTTTAGCTCTTATTACTTCAGGGGTTTTCTTTTCCTCAATTTCCAGTTTTTCTTCCGGAACTTTGGTAATCACCACCTCATGGGATGCTTTACGCTGTTCGCCGTCCTTGGCAAACTCAGCCTCCAATGCAGAATATGCCGCTTCTTCTAATTGAGCGTTAGGATTGCTTTCAACCTCAATGCCTTTTGACTGTAAAAATTCTACTAATCTGGACATCGAAATATTGAATTCCTTAACCGCTTTATTTAATCTAATTTTTGGCATCTATATTATTTACTATTTTTTTTTAATTCTTAAAATTAAAGTATTTCTTTTTTACCGTTTATTAAAATTTATTGTAAATCTTAATCTTCAAATTCTTCTCTGAGAATACGTTTTACATCCTCAATGGTTTCTTCTTCAAGATCCACCATATTCAGAAGGCTTTCGGTTTCTTTATCCAGTACCGACTTGGCAGTGGTAAGACCTACTTTTCTAAACTCATCCAATATCCACTGTTCGATATCATCGTTGAATTCTCTTAATTCAACATCATCATCTTCGCTGGACTCTCTGTGCACATCAATCTCATAACCTGTCAACCAAGAAGCAAGTCTGATATTCTGACCCTGTTTACCGATTACTTTGGAAATCTCTTCAACCGGAGTATACACCAATGCATACGTACTTCCCTCGTTGATATCAATTTTATTGATGGTAACATTTCCCAATGCTCTCTTCACCAGGATCTCAGGGTTTTTAGACCACTGGATCACATCGATGTTTTCATTTCTCAACTCTCTTACCACGCCATGGATCCTTGACCCTTTCACCCCTACACAGGCTCCTACAGGATCGATCCTGTCGTCGTAAGCATCTACTGCAATCTTCGCTTTTTCTCCGGGAATCCGCACTGCCTTTTTCAGGATAATGGTTCCATCCTGGATTTCAGGAATTTCCAGCTCTAATAATTTTTCTAAGAATTTAGGTGCAGTTCTGGAAATAATAATCTGCGGCTTTGAACCTTTGAAATCTACCGTTTCAACAATAGCTCTGATGTTTTCACCTTTTTTAAAGAAATCGGAAGGAATCTGGTTTTCTTTCGGAAGGATAAATTCATTTTCTTCATCATCCAGAAGAATCACATGCTTATGACGGATGTGATGGATTTCCCCTACAACAATTTCCCCGATTTTATCTTTGAACTGCTCGTACAACATGGCATTATTGTGTTCCTGCAATTTCGTAGCCAAAATCTGTTTCAGCGTCAGGATATTTCTTCTGCCCAATTGAGCCACAGGGATTTCCATGGTAAAATCTTCACCTACTTCGAAAGTCGGGTCGATCTTTTTGGCCTCGGAGATCTCAATTTCCAGGTCATCATCTTCAGACATGTCGTCTTCAACAATGGTTTTGTTCAGGAAGATCTGGAAATCTCCTTTATCAGGATTTACAATGACATCGAAATGATCATCGGAATCATATCTTTTTCTGAGGAGGGTCTTCAGAGAATCTTCAATAATTGCCATAAGGTCAATCTTGCTGATCCCTTTTTCGTCTTTAAAATCACCGAAGGATTCAATCAACGCTATATTGTCCATTTACTTTTTTTCTTTTAAAATTTAATTGTTACTAATGCTTTTTTAATCTCAGAGTAAGGAATTTCCTTTTCCTCCTCCACATCCACTTTTCCTTTGCCAATGTCTTTCGGCTTGCGGTACCGCAGAATCAGGGTCACCTTGTCTTCATCCACTTTTGCCAGTTCGCCCTCGGTTTTGGTGCTGTCGTTCAGAAGGATTTCAATTTCCCTTCCGATATTCTTGGCAAACTGCCTTGGGGTAACCAACGGCTCGCTTAGTCCGGCAGACATCACCTGCAGGCTGAAGTCATGCTCTTCACGGTCCATATTAAATTCTATGGCGCGGCTGGCGTCCAGGCAATCCTGTAAGGAAACGCCCTGGTCACCGTCCAGAATAACCGTGATATCATCCCCGGCAGAAATCTTCAGATCAATCAGAAACAGATCTTTTCTGGTTTCCAGGAATTCGTGTAATAGTTCTTCAATTCTCTTTTTAAACTCCATATGTTTTTTAAAAATCCTGATTTACCTGTACGAAAAAAGGCTTTCTTCCGAAGGCCTTCGCATGTTTTTCCGTAAATCCATTGCAAATATACGGTTTTTTATTAAAAAATCAAAATATCTTAGGATCAGGACGGTAGTTAAATTTTATTTACATGAAATAAGCGTTCTACATGAGGGTATTTTTATTACTTTTGTGTCTTAATTTTTAAAAACATATATTTTGAACATTACTATTGTAGGAACAGGATATGTCGGATTGGTTACAGGCACCACCCTGGCAGAGCTTGGCAATTCAGTATACTGTGTAGATATTGATGAAAAAAAAGTTGAAGGCATGAAAAACGGCGTAGTTCCCATCTATGAGCCGAATCTTGAAGAAATGTTCCTGCGAAACATACAGTCGGAACGCCTGTTTTTTACCACCGATTTAAAAGAAGCATTAGATAAAAGCGAAGTGATCTACCTGGCACTTCCTACACCGCCGGGCGGAGACGGAGCCGCCGATCTTTCCTATGTCCTGAAAGTAGCCAACGATATCGGCGAAATGATGACGGAATACAAGGTAATCGTAAATAAAAGTACCGTTCCGGTAGGTACTGCCGACAAGGTACGGGAAGTGATTTCTTCAAAAACCGATATTCCTTTTGATGTGGTTTCCAATCCCGAGTTCCTGCGGGAGGGATTTGCCGTAGAAGATTCCATGAACCCGGCAAGGGTGGTGGTAGGAGCCAGCTCTGAAAAGGCCCAGGATATTATGGCTAAAATCTACCAGCCCTTTACCAATACCGGAATCCCTATCATCTTCATGGATGAGAAATCCTCTGAACTGACAAAGTATGCGGCCAATTCATTCCTTGCCGTAAAAATCACTTTCATGAATGAAATTGCCAACTACTGTGAAAAGGTGGGGGCCGATGTGGATAAGGTAAGGTTGGGTATGGGAAGCGATGACAGGATCGGCCAGCGGTTTTTATTCCCGGGTATCGGGTATGGAGGCAGCTGTTTCCCTAAAGATGTCAAAGCGCTGATACGGTCAGGAAAACAGGAAGATTTCAGCTTCCGGATTCTGGAAGCAACCGAGGAAGTGAATATTGAGCAGAAAGTAATCCTGGTTTCAGAAATAGAAAAATATTTCGGCGGCCATATTGAAGGAAAAAACATTGCCCTTTGGGGCCTTGCCTTTAAGGCCAATACAGATGATATCCGTGAAGCATCTTCACTGGACAACATCAGGCTGCTGCTTGAAAAAGGGGCCCATATTACGGCATACGATACCATTGCGGAAGAAAACGTACGCAAAGTGCTGGGAGATAAAATCCGGTACTCCAAGAATATGTATGAAGCCCTGGAAAATGCGGATGCCCTGTTTATTGCCACGGAATGGCCCGAATTCAAAAATCCGAATTTTGAACTGATGGCACAGCGCATGAATAACAAAGCTATTTTTGACGGCAGGAATATGTTTCCGCTGGAACTTCCCCAGCAAAACGGATTTTATTATAAGAGTATCGGACGTAAAACTATTATTAATTAAGAAAGATGAAAAATATAATTATTACCGGCGGTGCCGGATTTATCGGCTCCCATGTCGTAAGAGAATTTGTAAAAAACAACCCGGACAAGACCATTATCAACCTGGATGCGCTTACCTATGCAGGAAATCTTGAAAACCTGACGGATATCGAAAACGAACCCAATTATGTTTTCGAAAAAGCAGACATCACAAAACCGGAAGAATTAAGAAAGGTATTTGAAAAATACCATCCTGATGCCGTTGTACACCTGGCTGCTGAGAGTCATGTAGACCGGAGCATTACGGATCCGATGGCGTTCATCAACACCAATGTCAACGGAACAGCCAACCTCCTGAATCTCTGTAAAGAATTCTGGACCCTGAATCCCGATCATACGCACGGGAGATTCCCGGATGAAAAAAGGAACTGTCTTTTCTACCATGTCTCTACGGACGAAGTATACGGAAGCCTTGGTGAAACAGGTTTTTTCCTGGAAACCACCTCATATGACCCGCAGTCACCGTATTCCGCATCGAAAGCTGCTTCCGATCATCTGGTAAGGGCTTACGGAAACACCTACGGAATGCCGTTCATTGTATCCAACTGCTCAAACAACTATGGTCCTAACCACTTTCCTGAAAAGCTGATTCCGCTTTGCATCTCCAATATCATCAATGAAAGATCTCTGCCAATCTACGGTGATGGAAAATATACCCGGGACTGGCTGTTTGTGATTGACCATGCCAGGGCCATCCACCAGATCTTTAACGAAGCCCGGACAGGAGAAACCTACAATATCGGAGGCTTCAACGAATGGCAGAATATCGATCTTGTAAAAGAACTGATCAGACAGATGGATGAAAAGCTCGGAAATCCGGCCGGCCATTCTGAAAAGCTGATCACCTACGTAAAAGACAGACCGGGCCATGATAAGCGTTATGCCATCGACGCTACCAAACTGAACAAAGACCTGGGATGGAAACCTTCCGTTACCTTTGAAGAAGGACTGGGAAAAACCATCGACTGGTACCTTGAGAACAAAGAATGGCTTGAGCATGTAACCAGCGGTGACTATCAGCACTATTACGAAAAACAATACAATTAAGATAACACAATATATGAAAGGAATTATATTAGCCGGAGGTTCCGGTACAAGACTTTATCCCCTCACCATTGCCGTAAGCAAGCAGCTGATGCCGGTTTACGATAAGCCGATGATCTACTACCCGCTGTCTACCTTATTGCTGGCAGGCATTAAAGATATACTGATCATCACCACGCCCCATGACCAGCCCGGGTTTGTCAAACTGCTGGGTGACGGCTCGCAGATCGGCTGTAATATCGAATATGTGGTCCAGCCGAGTCCGGACGGACTGGCACAGGCTTTTATCCTGGGAGAACAGTTCATCGGGAATGATGCGGCAGCCCTGGTTTTAGGTGACAACATTTTTTACGGTTCCGAAATGGGGACACTGCTTAAAAACAAAACAAACCCGGAAGGCGGAGTGGTTTTTGCCTATCACGTTTCGGATCCTGAGCGCTACGGCGTTGTGGAGTTCGACGATGATTTCAAGGCTGTTTCCATTGAGGAGAAGCCACTGAAACCGAAATCGAACTATGCGGTTCCCGGTCTCTATTTCTACGATAACGAAGTAGTGGAAATTGCAAAGAACATCAGCCCGTCACCGCGCGGAGAGCTGGAAATTACCGATGTCAATAACGTGTATCTGCAAAAAGGAAAACTGGAAGTGGGTGTCCTGGACAGAGGAACTGCCTGGCTGGATACCGGTACCTTTGATTCCCTGAACGATGCTTCGGAGTTTGTACGAGTGATCGAAAAGAGACAAGGCTTTAAGATCGGCTGTATCGAAGAGATTGCTTTCCATAATAAATTCATCAACGAAGAAAAACTGCTGGAAACTGCTGCCAAATATGGCAAGAGCGGTTACGGAGAATACCTGAAGCAGCTGGTGAGATAAACACAGCTTCTATATTATGTCTGGAAACGGCAGCCGGCAGCAATTTATTTTTATTGTCACACTGTAAAATGCATACCTTTATATTTCGTAAATATAAAGAACATTTTATTTTGCTGTAATCAATTTATCAATCATTGTTCTAAATTTGCTAAAAAATTTATTTTGAAAACCACTGTATATACGTCTGATAAAAAGACCCACTTTTTTCAGGAACTGAAAGCTATTTACCGGGATACAAGGTCATCCAGTTTTCTGGCGTATCAAATGGCAAAAAGAGACTTACAATCTCAGTACCGTCAATCGCTTCTGGGTTTTTTCTGGGCATTTGCACCTATCATCACCAATTCTGCAGTGTGGCTATTTCTGAATAGCTCGGGTACGGTAAATGTAAATGCAGAAAGCAGTGTTCCCTACGTTGTATTTGTAATTATAGGAACTACGCTGTGGAGCATTTTTACTGAGGCTCTTCTCATTCCTCTTACTTCTGTAAACGGAGCGAAGTCAATACTTTCCAAAATCAACTTTCCCAAAGAGGCACTCCTGATATCAGGATTGTATAAAATGCTTTTTAATCTCATTCTGAAACTGATTCTGATTGCCGGTATCCTGGTTATTTATGGAATCAATCCGGGAAGCGGAGTCCTGTTGTTCCCACTTATATTACTTGTCATTACTTTATTTTCTTTCAGCATAGGTCTTCTTCTCACTCCCATCGGTCTGATTTACACTGACATCAGTAAACTGTTAACGACTGCTGTATCATTTATTATGTATATTACACCTGTAGTGTATGCAATACCCAGACAGGGACTGTTTAAGAAACTTTTTGCAATTAACCCGTTGACTTATATGTTTAACGATGGAAGAAACAGCCTTATCAATCTTCCTCAGGAATATACCGGGTTTATAGCAATTGCGGGGATCATCAGTTTTCTGGTCATGCTGATAAGCCTGGTTGTTTTCAGGAAGTCCATGCCGATCATCATTGAAAAAATAGGATAATATGAAAAATCAGGAAAAAGAGCTGCTGGTATCGGTACAGAATGTATCCAAGAAGTTTTCAATGGATATGAAGTCTTCACTAAAATATGGTGCTTTGGACATCATTAAAAGTACCTTAGGTATTAAGATTAATAAAGATCTCAGGCCAAAAGAATTCTGGGCAGTAAAGAATATAAGCTTTGAGTTGCGGAGAGGAGAATGTATAGGCCTGATCGGCCATAACGGAGCCGGTAAAAGCACACTTCTGAAAGTTCTGAACGGCCTGTATGCACCGGACAAGGGACAGATCGTCATGAGAGGCAAAATCGGTGCACTGATCGAATTAGGAGCCGGATTCAACCCCATTTTAACGGGCCGTGAAAACATCTATAACAATGCTTCAATTTTAGGATTTACAAAAAAAGAAGTAGAAGATAAAATGGCCTCCATCATCGAGTTTTCTGAAATCGAACAATTTATCGATATGCCGGTGCAGAATTACTCCTCCGGCATGAAAGTGAGGCTGGGATTTGCAATAGCCGCCCACCTTGAACCTGACATTCTGATTATCGATGAAGTTCTCGCCGTGGGCGACCTGGGATTTATTTTAAAGTGCTTCAAGAAAATTGATGAACTGCTTCCTCATACGGCTCTCATTTTCGTTTCACACAGCATGCCGATGGTATCCAGGATCTGCAACGAAATTATTCTGATGGATCATGGACAAGCAGAATACTGCGGAAGTGATATCGGGAAAGGGGTACAATTGTATTACAGTAAATTTGCCAACAATGGGGAAAATATTGTTTTTGATAATAATACACTTGAAATAATATCAAAAGAAACAGACCTTATATCCAATACCATTCACCGGAATACAGATTTCAGGTTAACATTTACGGTAAAGATGAAAAAAGACATTCCAAAAACACCTATATTGTATCTGGAATTCAAAGATAAAGAACAAAGACCGATAGCCAGTCTTTATGTAAGAAATCATATCCGAATATCATCAGAAAAAGACAGCATCGTATATGATGTAAAGATAAAAAACCCTCTGTTTACATTGGGCAAATATATTACAGACATCAGTTTTTCTGACCCGGATGACTCTACTGTATTCCTAAGGGTGAACAATATCTTTGAGTTTATCGTAAGCGGTGTGGAAGAGCAATGGGTTCCATTTGAACTGGAATCGGAAAATATAATAACATTAAATTAAAAACACATGATTTCGGTAACACAACCTTTCCTTCCTCCACAGGAAGAATACCAAAAATATCTGGATGGCATCTGGAAGAGAAACTGGCTCACCAATATGGGACCTTTAGCCAGCCAGCTGGAAATGGAACTTAAAGATCATTTGAAAGTAAGCCATCTGCTGTTTGTTACTAATGGTACGATTGCCATCCAGATCGCATTGAAAGCTTTAGAGATTACAGGGGAAGTAATAACAACTCCCTTTTCATTTGTTGCTACGACCAGCTCCATTGTATGGGAAGGCTGTAAACCTGTATTTGTAGATATTGATCCTGAATCCCTGAATATTGATCCTGCTAAAATAGAAGATGCCATTACTGAACATACGCAGGCTATTCTGGCTACTCATGTATATGGAAATCCATGTGATGTTGAAGCGATAGACCGCATTGCCAAAAAGCATAATCTTAAAGTAATCTATGATGCAGCACATGCTTTCGGGGTGGAAGTTAATGGAAAATCGGTTTTTAGCTACGGAGACATTTCTACCTGTTCCCTTCATGCTACCAAACTATATCATTCTATAGAAGGAGGATTGGTCATCACAAAAGACCCGGAACTTCTTAAGAAAATAGCAGCGATCAGAAATTTCGGTATCGCCAGCTTTGATACGTTTTCTGATCTGGGTATCAATGGAAAAAATTCTGAATTTCATGCTGCTATGGGACTGGCAAATCTTTCTTATATAGATGATATTCATCAGAAAAGAAAATCTCTTGCAGAACTTTATGGCAAAAGGCTGTTGCCTTTCCTCAAAGCCACAAGACCTACCTGGCATTCCGGATCCTCTGAAAACCATGCCTATTATCCTATCATTGTAGAAAGTGAAGAGCTGCTGTTGAAACTTAAAACAGAATTGGATAAACAACAAATTTTTACAAGACGTTACTTTTATCCGAGCCTGGCTTCGGCCCTGCCCTACCTGCCAAAACTAGAGCTGCCGATTACAGAAAATATTTCTAAAAGAATTTTATGCCTCCCCCTCTATTATGATCTGACAATAGAGGAGATAGAGTATATTTCCAGAGTCATATTAAGAATCCAAAATAACTGATGTATGAAAATCGCCATCATGCAGCCTTATATTTTCCCGTACATCGGCTATTTTCAAATGATCAGTGCCGTTGATAAATTTGTATTTTATGATGATGTGAATTTTATCAAGCAGGGATGGATCAACAGAAACAGAATTCTGGTATCCGGACAAGGCCATTTGTTTACCGTTCCTCTGTCCAAGGCCAATTCGTTTTCTTTGATTAAAGATACCCTGATCAGCGAAAATTTATATGAATCATGGAAAATGAAATTTCTACAGACCCTTTCACAAAGCTATAAACGGGCACCTTATTTTAAGCCTGTCTACAACTTGATTTCAGAAATTTTAAACGGACCGTCTAAAAGCATCAGTGAACTGGCTATAGAAAGCATCCTGGCTGTTTCGCAGTATATGAATCTGAAAACCCAGTTTATCATATCTTCACAATCTTATCAGAACAGACATTTAGAAAGACAGGAGCGGTTATTTGATATATGCAAACAGGAAAACAGCTTTCACTACATCAATGCTTCAGGAGGACAGGAACTCTATAAAAAAGAAGATTTTCTGGTACAGGGGATACATCTGGACTTTATTAAATCTTTACCTTTGGAATATAAACAATTTACAGATCCGTTTGTTCCTCATCTTTCCATTATTGATCTGCTGATGTTCAATAACCGGGATGAAGTCAACGGTTTACTCACTCAATATGAATTTATAAATTAACATTTATGGAAAAAATCGTAATTTTTGGAACAAGTCAATTGGCGAGCTTAGCTCATTTTTATTTTATTCACGATACTCCACATGAAGTTGTCGCCTTTACTTTAGATAAAGATTATATTACAGATAATGAATTCCGAGGATTGCCTGTGGTATCTTTTGATGAAATAGAAAAGCATTATCCGCCTTCCGAGTATAAGCTCTTTTTACCGATCAGCTTTAAACAGATGAGTTTTTTCAGAAAAGCTAAATTTGAAGAAGCAAAGAAAAAAGGATATACATGTGTAAGTTATGTTTCCAGTAAAGCCACTACATGGCCGGATCTTACCATCGGCGAAAACTGCTTTATTTTTGAAGACAATACGATACAGCCTTTTGTAACTATCGGTGATAACTGTGTTTTATGGAGTGGGAACCACATTGGGCACCATACCAATATTCATGATCATGTTTTCCTGACTTCTCAGGTAGTTATTTCAGGATGCTGCGAAATCGGTGAAAATTCATTTTTCGGAGTGAATGCGACCGTACGGGATGAAACGAATATCGGTAAGGCTTCTTTAATCGGAATGGGGGCAATTATCACAAAAGACACTCCGGAGTTCAGCATATGGTTAGGGGCAAAATCTACAATGAGAGATGAAAAAAGCATTGATATAGACAGTATTTCACATAAAACAAAAGGGTAAAGATGTGGCATAAAAAAGGAAGAATACATCATATTGACCATTATAATGACTGGATGGTATCCCATGCCTGTGTTCCAACGGCACTGCTGATTGACAAAGATACCATACGAGTGTATTATGCACCCAGAAATCCGGAAGGCAGGAGTATACCTACGTATATTGATGTGTCTGCAGAAAACCCTGAAAAAATATTATATATCCATGATAAACCTATCATGGAACTTGGAGAATTAGGAACATTTGATGACGGTGGAATTATGCCCTGCTCTTTAGTCCGTTTATCCGATACCTGTATTTATATGTACTATGTCGGCTGGAATGCCAGCGTGCTGGTTCCTTACAGGAATGCCATAGGACTGGCCATCAGCCATGATAATGGTAATACCTTTCAGAAAGCTTTTCCCGGAGCCATTGTTGAAAGGAACCGGGATGAACCTTTTTTCACAGCATCACCCTATGTTATCAAACAGGAGAACAAATGGATGATGTGGTACGCTTCCAGCACCGGATTTGTAGTAAATGAAGGTAAGCCCGAACCTTTATATGAGATTAAATATGCCTTTTCTGATGATGGCATCAACTGGAGCCGTCCTAATATTACATGCATACCGCCAGCCGAAAAATATCAATGTACAGCCAGACCTACAGTAATTTCAGAGGCCGGAAAATACAAAATGTGGTTCACTTACAGGGGATCATTTGATTACAGGGACGGAAAGGATAGTTACCGCATCGGATATGCAGAATCAGAAGACGGAATTCGCTGGACCCGTAATGATGAGGCAAGCGGTATTGAATTCTCAGAATCCGGATGGGATTCTTCCATGCAGACCTACCCTTCAGTGATCGAAGTAAACGGCAGGAAAATTTTATTCTATAATGGTAACGGCTTCGGAAAGACCGGGATCGGATATGCGGTATGGGAATAGAAACAAGAAAAAAAGTCAGTTGTCACGTCATCACCTATAATCATGTCAATTATATTTCGAAATGTATTGACGGAATTCTTATGCAGGAAACCAATTTCGATTTTGAAATTATTATCGGTGATGATGTCTCTACCGACGGTACCCGGGAAATCGTGGAACGTTATGCTAAAGAACATCCTGATCTGATCAGACTGAATTTAAGAAAAAAGAGGGGAACAGGTATCCCGGGAAAAGAAAATTTCGTTTCCACCCTGGAAATGTGTACCGGAGAATATATTTCCCTTTGTGATGGCGATGATTACTGGACAGACCCCTTGAAACTTCAAAAACAGATAGACTTTCTGGAGAAGAACAAGGAGTACAGTGTAGTTTTTCACAAGGTTAAGGAAATTAATTCAGCCGGAATAACTGCCGGTCCGGTACTTAGCAGTCCTCAAACCGAAGAAACATACAGTCTGGAAGATCTGGCAACCGGTAATTTTATCCACACGCCATCCATTGTATTCAGAAATCATTTTCAGGAGCTCCCATTGTGGTTCGTATATTCTCCCATAGGTGATTATCCTTTGCATATGCTTAATGCGCAGTATGGACTAATTAAATATTTCCCGGACGAAATGGCGGCCTACAGAACAGGAAGCGGCCTTTGGAGCGCTCAAAGCAGAACATACCAGTTTGTGAATACTATGTTTACCCTGAAGTTTCTGATTTCGCATTTCTCAGGCAAAGACAGGATTGTTAATGCGCTGAGTCAGCAACATGATAATCTGATGAATGCATTATCTGATGAGAAGGAAATCATTATAGAAACCTCTCCGAAAAAAATTGCAAAAAATATTTCTTTCCAAGATCTTTTTATTATCTTTTTTAAAAAATTAAAATATTCCCTGAAAAATTAATCCTAAAATTCCTGTTCGTTTTAAAGGCCTTATAATAGATGTAACCATATTAACATAGTTCCGATTCTTGAATAAGTAAAGGCAGCCGTTAAAAAAAGTCCACCTGATAAAAACAAACAGGATTTTAAAACCGGAATTAAATATACCGTATGAGCGCAGAAATGAGAAAAAAAGTCAGTTGCCATGTCATCACTTATAACCATATCAATTACATTTCGAAATGTCTTGACGGAATTCTTATGCAGAAAACCAATTTCAGTTTTGAAATTATTATCGGTGATGATGTATCTACTGACGGTACCCGGGAAATCGTAGAGCGGTATGCAGCGGAATATCCGGACCTGATCAGACTGAATTTAAGACAAAAAAGAGGAACGGGTATTCCGGGTAAAGAAAATTTCGTCTCCACCCTGGAAATGTGTACCGGGGAATACATATCGCTTTGCGATGGCGATGATTACTGGACAGACCCTCTGAAACTTCAGAAACAGGTGGATTTTCTGGAGAATAATAAAGAGTTTAATATCTGCTTCCATAATGTTCAAAATGTAGATCGTGACGGAAAAATAATCAGCAAAAATAATCCAAGTTCTGGTGAAATTGAAAAAACATATACTATTGAAAATCTCTCCTTGGAAAATTTCATCGATACGCCTTCAGTTGTATTCAGAAATAATGGCTATCCTTTGCCTTCTTGGTTTATTTATTCTCCAATCGGAGACTATCCTCTTCATTTGATAAATGCATCCTCAGGCTTAATTAAATATTTTCCAGAAGAAATGGCTGTATATCGAGTAGGAAGTGGCGTCTGGAACACCAAAAGCATAGTAGATCAGATTTTAGGAACTGTATTTTGTTTAAATTTTTTAATTGAAGATTTCAAATCAAATAAAACTGTTCATGATAATCTGAAAAACCAATATGATAGATTTAAAATGGTTTTGATAAACCCTTTTGAAGAGAAAAAAGAACTGGAATCAAAAATAAAGGATTATGTATATCTGGAAAAGAATATCAGTTTAACATATCTTTTAAAAATGTTGAAAATAAAAATTTTCAGAAAGCTCAAGTTAAAGAATTAAATACGACAGTTGCTTATGCTCCGAAAAATAAAAAACTATTTCAATAGAAAGACGGCTCACTGGCTAATCGATATTCAGGTTCAGGAAAAAAAGAAACTATGGAGGATTTTCACTTCGGCGCCAAACATTAATATCCATCATACTTTCGCACCTAAAGATGTGAAAATTTTCAAAGGAAATGAAGGCGAGTTTGGAGTAATAAATATTGATGAAAGATTTTTTGTGAGAGATTACTGTAGTATTTCTTCTCTTCCTGGTAGTATACTAACAATTGGGAAGGACGTTTTCTTCAATAATTACTCTTCTATTAATTGTCTGGACAAAATTACAATTGGAGATAACACAATATTTGGAGAAGGAGTGAAATTATATGATCATAATCATGAATATGGATTTGATCCTGACTTTTTTGTTGATAAAACGAAATTTAAAAAAAATCAAATTATAATTGGAAAAAATTGTTGGATCGGAAGTAACACCGTGATTTTAAAAGGTGTTGAAATTGGTGACAACTGTATTATTGGAGCAGGATGTATTATCCATAAATCTATTCCTAATAATACAATTGTGAAAAATAGCCAAAACTTATTATTTGAATCACTAAACAATGAATGAAACAAGAAAAATATTGGTCATTTCCCATGAAGCTTCTTTATCAGGAGCGCCTATACTTGTATTAAATCTGCTGAAAAAGCTAAAACAGGAAAAGAAAAATTTTAAAATAGATGTTTTTCTGTTAAGACCCGGCCAGTTATATGAAGATTTCGCCAGAAATTCTGAGAATAAAATAATAGTTGCCAACTATTACAACCAATCTCTGCCCTTTGTAAAAAGAAATTTTAGAAAAATTCAGGATACCCTGTTTCCTAAAAAAGAAAATCGGGAAGAACAGATAAAAAAAATAACTGACAGGCTGTTGAAGAATAGCTATGACCTCATTTATGCCAATACTGCGGAATCATTGATATGGACAATTCCTTTTTACCGGAAAAATATTCCTACAATAGTGGCAATCCATGAACTTACTTTTGGTATGGAAAGTACGTATCCGAAAGAATTCATCCTGGAAAATATATCTAATGTTTCCATGATTATTGCAGGATCAAATGCAGTAGCAGAAAACCTTATTAACCGGTATGGGGCAGATCCGAAAAAAGTGACTGCCATCCACTCATTTGTAGAAGAAAAACTGAAAATAGAAAAGAGTTCCGCAGTATTGAAAAAGGAATTGGAGATTCCCGAGTCTGCTGTTATTCTGGGTATTGCAAGTTCTCAGGAATTAAGAAAAGGAACCGATCTCGTTCCGCTTTTGGTAAAAAAGATTGCTGATCACACGGATATTGATTTTAGGTTTATCAATTTGGGAGGATCTGCAAACACAGGGCCGGTAAAATGTTCCAAAATCGATGCTGAAAAGCTAGGGGTACAAAACAGGATAGTGTACGTGGAGCATAATAAATTCCCGAATGACTATATTAATATTTTTGACGTATTTCTCCTGCTATCCAGGGAAGATCCGTTCCCTTTAGTCATGCTGACGGCAGCTAAATTGAAAAAACCCATTGTTGCCTTTGATCAAAGTGGTGGTGCTGTGGAGTTTCTTGAGAATGATCATGGAATTCTCAGCCCTTATCTGGATCTTGATACTATGGCAACACAGGTGATATCATTGATGGAAGACCAAAAGATCAGGGAAGAATATGGCAGAAAGATCAATACCAGGCTGGAGAATGATTACTCTGAAAAAAAACTTACCCAGAAGATCTTTTCTGTTATAGACGATTTGCTAATAACGAGACATTAAGCTTAAACAGAATTGATTACATACGTTAGGCATATAAAAAGGAATATACTATTTATAAATACCCTCTTGATCTAAGCCATATGCTATAGATCAGGATAATAGAAGTTTTAAAAAATCAAATCGGGCAAATGATTATTTTCAAAATAAAAACAAGATGATGGTCACTGACCGATACATAAAAAATTCAACGCTGTTCTATTAAAAGCCGAAAAGAAAAATGCAATTCCATATATGATTTCTATTATAATTTCATCTTATCAAAATCATTACTATGATCAGCTTGTTGCCAATATCAAGGAAAGTATCGGCAATTGCGCTTATGAAGTGATACAGGTATGCAATCCTGGAATTATGGGTGTTGCAAAGGCTTATAATACCGGAGCAAAGAAAGCAAACTATCCTTTTCTCCTTTTTGTTCATGAAGACATTCTTTTCAAAACCCCGAACTGGGGAGATTTGCTTGTTTCTCATCTGAAAGAAAAAGATACGGGAATTATTGGTTTGGCCGGCTCATCCTATGTTCCTTGTGCTCCATCGAGCTGGACGGTTTCAGAAAAATATAATGCGGTAAATATCCTTCAGGGGAATAAAAACAATAAAGACTATACTGCTATAAGGACAACTGTAAAAAACAAAACACCCGTATTTGCGGTAGATGGAGTTTTTATGGCGGTTAGAAAAGAGCACTATGAGCAGTTTCACTTTAATGAGAAGCTGCTTTCCGGATTTCATGGATATGATCTTGATTTCAGCCTGCGGATGTCCGGAAAGTTCAGGAATTACGTAGTTGACGATATACTCATTCAACATTTTTCAGGAGGAAATCTGGATAAAACCTGGCTTGATGCCAATATAAAGATAAGAAGAAATACACCTGCTCTTTTTCAAAAGGAAAGAGACCAGGAAACTGAAAAAGAAGCATTCTCTGGATTTTTAAATCGATTTTTCACCTATTATCCGGTAAACCTAAAAAATATTCTCAGCACATTCAGATTTTATCCTGAAAAACTTAATTTTAAAAACCATTTAAAAATTATATATATATATATAAACTATATTCGATATTCGTCAGATTTCAATAAAAAATTAAATGCATCTGCTGAAAATTATCAGATAAATAAATCCCCCCAACAATGATCATAGGAAACGGACTTATTGCCAGCTCATTAAAAAATATAGACTCGGAAGAGCACCTCTTCTTTGCTTCAGGCGTTTCAAACTCTCTCGAAACCAGAAGTTCAGAGTTTGAAAGAGAGTTTTCTCTCCTTCAAGACAGTATTGGAAAAAACCCCGGCAGTAAACTGGTGTATTTCTCCACCCTCAGTGTTAACGACCAGTCGAAACAGGATAGCCACTATGTGCTGCATAAGCTGAAACTGGAAGAATATATCCGTAACCATGCTTCCAGCCACCTGATTTTAAGAATAGGAAATATTGTAGGAAAGGGCGGAAATCCGAACACCCTGTTCAACTTCCTGAAAAATCAGATTCTGAATGACAAGCAGTTTACGGTCCACAGCAAAGCCCGGAGACTGCTGCTGGATATTGATGACATTCCGGCCTTCCTGAATACCAGCTGCCTCCATATAAAAAATGAAACCATTAACTTTGCATTTCCTTATTATTATGATCTTAAGGAAATTATCAATGCCATCCAGGAACAGATCCGTAAAGAAGCGGATTACCGGGAATCGAATGAAGGGGATTTTTATCAGGTGGAATTCGGTGAGACAGCTAACATGTTCTTCAGGGAGAATTCCCCCGAAAAATACCTGAAGACGTTAGCGGAAAAATATATTTAATAAAAAACACATGCCTAAAGTTTATTTTATCATCGTCACTTACAATGCCATGAAATGGGCGGAAAGATGTTTCACCAGCCTGAGGCAGTCTTCTGTTCCCATTCACTGCATCGTCATCGATAATGGTTCAGGAGACGGTACTCAGGAATACATCAGAACCCATTTCCCGGAGGTGGATTTCATACAGTCTGAGCAGAATCTGGGTTTTGGGAAAGCCAATAATTTAGGAATAGAAAAAGCATACCGGGAAGGTGCCGATTTCTTTTACCTGATGAACCAGGATGCATGGATCTTTGAAGACAGCGTCCGGCAGCTTATTGAGGTGTATCAGAATGACCCTGAGCAGCACACCATCGGCATCATGAGCCCGATGCATCTGGATGGGAGCGAGAAGAAAATGGATCTCCATTTTGAAAATTACGTGGCTCAGGATGCACGAAACAACAGGTTTCTCTCCGATCTTTATTTTGGGGAAACCCGGCCTTCTTATGAAATCCGCTTCGTGAACGCTGCCCATTGGTTCCTGCCGAAAAAAACGGTGGAGAAAGTAGGGGGATTCAACCCATATTTCTTCTACGGTGCCGAGGACTATGAATACATCAACAGGACGTCCTACTTCGGTCTTAGGATTCTTGTCTGCCCGGAGAGCAAAGTGGTGCATGATGCAGTACAGGCATTCCATAAAAAACAGCCTGAAAACCATGAAGAGCTCCTGAAGCAGAAAAGGCTTTCCATGATGATGCAGCGGGAAACAAAATACCTGAACCCGGGCTACGATTATAATATTAAAAGAGAAAAAGCCGCATTTGTGTCCTCTATTGCCAAAATGGGCGTTAAAGGCAACCGGAGCGAGTACCGGTTTTATGTAGATCAGTATAAATATTTTTCAAAAAAATTCAAGGAAATTGAAGCGGCCAGGAAAACATCCATGACCGGAAACCACCCTTTCCTGAACCTGTAATATCTTGTTTCCCGTTTATGATGAAAAAACTCCCGATCAGCATCTGCATCCTTTCATGGAAAAGCGGCAAAAACCTGAAAAATTCACTGTCCTCCTATCATAAAAACGGCTTGCTGGAAATGGTGGAAGACATTACCATATTATTTCAGGAAGTAAGCGATGAAGACAGAAAAATTGCCAAAAAATATAAGATCAGCATCATCGGCCTTAATGAAAATATCGGCATCGGCAAAGCAATTGCAAAACTGGCTGAAAAGGCAGCCTGCGAAAAAATACTTTTCCTGGAACATGACTGGGAACTTATTGAAGACCGCAATACAACACTACAGCGTCTGCAGAGCGGTCTGGATCTGCTGGGAGAAGGTTTTGATATCATCCGTTACAGAAGCAGGAACCATCCGGGGCACCCGCTGTTTTCACTCGTCCATAAAGGCAATGAGCTCGGTTATTATGACGACTGGCACGAATGTACCTCCCCTCACCTCCTGGAATCCGTACACTGGCTTGATCCGGCGTCGGCATTCCCGGATAAAATACAGAAAAAGGGAGAATACTTTATCACTACTGCAAGGTGGGCAAACTGGACAAATAATCCTTTCCTGATCCGGAAAGATTTTCTGCTGAACACCATTCTCCCATTCGCAGGAGAATCCGTATCGCTGGAACGGAATATTGCTTCCTGGTGGGTAAAACAGGACTTCAGGATTGCCCAGGGTGAAGGACTTTTCAAGCACAATGACCTCATTAAATATGCTAAAAAAACCCTGTCCCGGAAAATCATCAACAGACTGAAAAATATATTTAAATAAACACAACCCGATATGAAAATCCTTTTCCACGAAAATGAGCTTAATTACAGGGGAACCTCCATTGCCTTATACGATTATGCCGATTTCAATGAGAAATACCTGGGAAATGAATCCGTTATTATCTATGACAGAAATTGCGCCACCAACCATCCGCTGGGAATTGAAAAATTTGAAAAACGGTTCCAGGTCATCGGTTATTCAGACTTCAGCGAGGTAGACCGTTTCATTACCCAAAATAATATTGACCTTTTTTACGCCATCAAAAACGGCGACCGCGACAACATCGATACCCAGGAATGCAAAAGCGCAATCCACAGCGTATTCACTCATTTTGAGCCACACGGTGACGTGTATGCCTATGTATCCGAATGGCTGAGCAGGGAAATGACCGGCGGAACTGCTCCGTTTGTACCGCATATGGTCAATTTTGAAACAGAAACCGATCTGGACCTCAGACCGGAGCTGAATATTCCGGCAAATGCTAAAGTCTTCGGCTATTACGGAGGTCATGCAAGCTTCAATATTGCTTTTGCCCAGCAGACCATAGAGAAGATAGCATCCCAATATAAGGATATCTATTTCCTTTTCATGGGTGTCCATCCTTTCCTTAAAAAGAAATGGTGGAAATCCCTGCCGGCCAATATTATTTTCCTCCCTCCAAGCTCTGACGTCATGATGAAGCTGAAATTCATCAATACCTGTAACGCGCTTCTCCATGCCAGGGAAAGAGGGGAAACCTTTGGAATTACCGTTGCGGAATTTGCCATCAAAGGCAAGCCGGTCATTACTTTTTCAGACCCTCCCGAAAGGGCGCATATTGATCACCTGCAGAACCAGGCCTATTATTACAGCAACAGCAGGGAACTGAAAGATATTATTCTGGATTCGGACCTCAGCAGATCAGCAGAAGAACTGTATAAAAAATTCCTGCCGCATCCTGTGATGGATATCTTTAAAAAGGTTTTTATCGATTAATAACACACATCCGAATGAAAAAAATTTTACATCTGGATATCGGTCAAAACCGTATCTTCGGACTTGATCTATTGAGAATGCTGGCTATTTTATTTGTGGTATTCTCCCACAGTGCTGCTATTTTACCCTCGGGGATCTACTCATTCTTTGATCTGTTTTATTTTGATGGCGTATGCATTTTTTTTGTGCTTAGCGGATTTCTTATTGGCAGCATCATCATACGTTCTGTAGAAAAAAACGGTTTCAGCAGATCTGAGCTTTTCGTTTTCTGGATAAGAAGATGGTTCCGCACCCTTCCGAACTATTATCTGTTTGTTATTATCCTGGCGGTACTGAGTAAAATTTTTATTGCCGGTTTCCCTTTAAGGACAATTACCCCTTTTTTATTTTTCTGCCAGAATATTTTCACTTCAAACGATTCGTTTTTCGGAGAATCCTGGAGTCTCAGTGTGGAAGAGTGGTTCTATTTCAGCATTCCGTTGTTTCTTTTTCTTCTTGTACGCTTATTCAATATAAAATTCAGCAGGGCTCTGCTCATGGTATCAGTTGTTTTGTTATTACTGTCTACTTATCTCCGGTATCATGTATATGCCCATCATACTTTTCTGGAAATGGGAGATTACCGGCGTGTGGTCATCATGAGAATGGATAATCTGATGTACGGGGTAATCGGAGCCTATATCGCTTATTATCATCAAAATTTCTGGGCGGTCATCAGGCATCGGGCCATGATTATGGGAATTGCTCTGGTTCTTATATGGAAATATTTCATTTATCAATATCCGTCAATAGAATCCTTTTATTATATTAACATCTTTTATCCGCTCTTTTGTACAGCTATTTTATGTCTCTTGCCTGTTCTCAGCCGTTATACATTAAAGAACTACGGATACTGGGCAAAAGCCGTATCCTACATCAGCCTGATCTCTTATTCATTATACCTGATCCATTATTCATTGGTGAAAAAATTGTTTATAGATCATATCTTTTATTCATTTTTTGAAGGTGAGGACCTATTCTCGATCATTATAAAAAATCTGTTTTACTGGTGCGCTTCATTGCTCGGAGCTCTGCTTATCTACAAATACTTTGAGATTCCGACTATGAAACTCAGAGATAAAATCCGATTAAAAAACAATGCGCCTCATAAATAAAACAGGATATGAAAGATGTAAAACTATATTTCTGAACAACTGTTTTTAACTGTATGCATCGGTCAAAAATGACAAAATCAAAGATTATCAATTATCTGGTCGGCCTCCTTCTCATAGCCTATTACCTCATTTGTATCCGGAACAGCTATCTTCAGATCGTCACCTTCAAAAACGGATGGTATCTGGGGGAATGGATTATCAATTATCAGGACGGCGGCTTTAAAAGAAGAGGATTATTCGGCAGCCTTTTCATTTTCGTCAATGAGATGACTGCAATCCTATTGGAATATATCGTATTTGCGTTTGTGTTCCTTATCTATACTACGTTTTTTTACCTGCTATTTACCTTGTTTTGGAAGAAGAAAAACAGTCTGTTGACGCTCAGCCTGCTGTTGCTTCCGTCGGGCTTGGGAATGCTGTTGAAAGATCCTACGGTTGCAGCCAAAAAAGACATCTTTTTCCTTGTGCTTTTCCTGATGTATTTTATGGCGCTCCGGGCCAGAATAATAATTAATGATATGGTGGTTTCCGTATTGATTATTGTCTGCATCCTGAATCATGAAGCTGCTTTTTTCTATCTCCCTTCCGTTTCTTATATCTTTTTTATATACGCTAAAGGTTCCGTCTCTCATAAAATAAAGAGAATCGCATTCTTCCAGATCCTGCCGGCACTGTTTACGCTTTTTTTACTGTACCGGTACGGCTTCAGCATACGCACCCCAGATTCACTGGTATTCCTTAAAAACCATGGCCTTGTGCTCGGTCAGCTGGGCATTTATGAATATGATCCGGCCTTTGACGTCATCAGCTTTTACAAAAAACATCTTTACGGATATGAACTCTATAGCATAAGCATCCTGATCAGTTCATTTACTTTTCTGATCTATTACCGGCTGAATAAACTCCGTATCAGCAGCATATTTCTCGTATTTCAGTTGCTTTGCCTGTTGCCGTTATTTTATCTCGCCTATGACTGGGGCAGATGGCTCAACATCCTTTTTACTGTATTAACGATCATTGCCGGCAGTGAAAAAACAGCAGAAGATACCTGGAGTAAAGATGCCGTTGCCATTCTGATTATCATATTCAATTCCTTATGGAGTACTATGGTGCTGCATCTCGGTTTTGTCAGCTTTCCCGTGATTGACCTTTTTCTGAAAAAACTATTCTATTTTTTGTACTTTAAACTTAAAAATATTGTATAATAATAAAAATATAATACCTTCGGGGAAAATAATGGAAAGATGCATTTTCCAATCTGTTTGTCGCAGAATATGTTATCGTAACCCATTGAAATTTCTTGTATTGTAAATAAATGATGAAAAAATATGTGCGGAATAGCAGGAATTATAGCAAATAACGCAGAACATTATCAGCAGGCGCTGAAAAGAATGACTGATGCACTGGCGCACCGCGGGCCGGACGGTGCCCACGCGGAATTCTATGGAAAGGCAGCACTGGGACACCGGCGCCTCTCCATCATCGACCTCTCGGAAAACGGGAAACAGCCCATGTACTCATCCACCCGGAACGAATGCATCGTTCTGAACGGGGAAATTTATGGATATCAGGCCATCAAGGAAAAGTATACCGATTATCCGTACCAAGGAGGTTCTGATACAGAGGTCATCCTCGCCATGTACCAGCAGAAGAAGAAAAACCTGATCCACGATCTTCCGGGGATGTTTGCTTTCGCTATCTGGGACGAGGAAAAACAGGAACTGTTCTGCGCCCGGGACCGCTTCGGGGAGAAGCCGTTCTTCTATGCAACCGGCCGCAACAACGAATTTATTTTTGCATCTGAAATAAAAGCCATACTGGCTTCAGGCCTCATCCGTCCGGAAGTCAATCAGGAAGCCCTCTCCCATTATCTGCAGTACGGATATGTAAGCACTTATCAGAGCATCTACAAAAACATTCATACCCTTCCGCCGGCTCATCAGCTGATCTGGAAAGATGGGCATTTCTCTGTCTCAAGATATTACAGCCTGCCTGCCAAAGACCAAGTCATCAGCCTTTCCGATGCCAAAGAAGAGTTTACGCACCTGCTGAAAAAAGCAGTGCAGAAGCAGTTGGTTGCCGATGTAGAAGTAGGAAGCTTCCTGAGCGGCGGCCTCGATTCCTCATCCATCGTAGCACTGGTGGCGGATTTCCTTCCCCATCAGACCACCATCAGCTTCGGCTACGACCATAAAGAAAGCGAGCTGAAATATGCAAAAGAGATCGCAGACAAGTACAAAACAAATCATATCGAAATCCATGAGCATAAAAAAGATCTTTCCGCTTCCCTGCTTCAGGTAACACCGTTCCTCGATGAACCTTTTGCCGACCGGTCCTTTATTCCCCATTACGAAATCTGCAGGGCTGCCGCACAAAATCTGACCGTTGTCCTCTCAGGCGACGCAGGAGATGAACTTTTCGGTGGCTACAATTTCTACCAGATCGAAAACCAGCTGAGGAACCATTTCAGCTATAAAAATATCATTGCCCAATTCGGGCTGAAAATGTACCAGAAGCTGAGACAGACCTCTTTCATTACCCAAAAAAATATAGCACATGAAAACATCCTGGATTTCCATCAGAACTTTGTGCGGAATACCTTCAGTAAAGAAGAGAAAAAAAGCCTGGGCATAACTGAAGATTACCAGCAGCCATACAGTTTTACTCCGGATTCCGATTCCCTGAACGATATCATGAGGATTGACCTGGAAAAGTTTGTACCCGGAAACATGATGGTAAAGTCCGACAGGATGGCGATGGCCAATTCCCTGGAAGTGCGAACACCGTTTCTGGATGTTGATTTCGCCGAGTTCTGCATCCGGCTTCCCGAACAGCTGAAACTGGACGATAACCGGGATAAAATCATCCTCCGTGATTCCATGCAGTCCTACTGGACCGATACCATCAGGAACCGCCACAAGCAGGGCTTCGGAATGAGCGTGGAAAGCTGGTTTGAAGAGGAAAACCTGATGAAGCTGTCCGATGATCTTCTTAAAGATAAAAGCCAGAAGATCTTTGATTATATCGATTTTGCGAAGACCCAGAAATTCCTTACCAAGGACCATAAGCACTGGAATCTTCTGCAGCTGTCTTTATGGGCACATAATAACCAATCCGTATTATAATGCTGGAAATATCTGTAATTATTCCTGTGTATAATGCTGCTGAATTCCTGGAAAAGGCAGTACAGTCTGCCCTGCAGTTTGATGAAGTAAAGGAAGTGGTGCTTGCCGAGGACTCTTCAACGGACCACTCCCTGGAAATCTGCAGGCAGCTGGTTTCTCTGGATTCCAGGGTGAAGCTTTATCAACATCCGGACAAAGGAAACCACGGGGCCGGGGCCACCAGGAACCTGGGACTGGAAAAAGCAGCTTCCGGATTCATCGCCTTTCTGGATGCCGACGACCATTATCTGCCCAACCGATTCGAAACTGAAGAAGAAGCATTTAAAAACCCTGCTATCGAAGGAGTATTCGGGGCACTTGGCGTAGAATACCTGTCGGAAAAAGGAAAAGAAGAATATAACGCCAAGTTCAACAGTTCTGCGCTCACTACGGTACAGTATGCTGCCGAAGGCAAAGAAATTTTCAGAGGACTGTTGGGCCTGACTCCCAAAACATTCGGGACTTTCTTTCATCTGAATACGCTTACCGTCCGTAAATCTGCTATGGACAGGCATCAGCTCCGCTTCAACCCGGATCTCAGGGTTCACCAGGATTCCGATTTTATCATCAGGCTGGCCTATCACTGTCACCTGAAATCGGGTATTATTGATAAAGCTGTTGCAGTAAGAGGCGTACATGATAATAACCGGATTACCAAGATCGTCCGGTATTCCAGAAAATACAATGAACGCCAGTACAGATTATGGAATTCACTTTATCTCTGGTCTGAAACGGTAAAGGTAGATCATGATGTTAAAAAACATGTATTCCTGCAAAATAAAGCCTTTGAACTGGCCGGACAGTCCGGAATAACAAAAGCGGTCCATCTGATAAAGACTTTCTTAAGCCATCCGGACATTTTAAAAACAAGATACCGCTTCACCTTCAGTAACTCACCTCAATCCTAATAAAAACCCATGAATATTTCCGTTATCATTCCTGTTTATAACGCTGAAAAATATGTAACCCAGGCCGTAGAATCTGCCCTGCAGTTTAATGAAGTCAGTGAAGTAATCCTTATTGAAGACAAATCCCCCGACAATGCACTGGAGGTCTGCCGCCAGCTTGAAATCCGGCATGAAAGGGTGAAGCTGTTTCAGCATCCTGACCAAGGCAACCATGGCGCAGGCCCTACCAGGAATTTAGGTCTTGAAAAAGCCACGGGAGATTTCATTGCCTTCCTGGATGCGGATGATTATTATCTTCCGAACCGCTTCGATGCGGAGAAGGAACTCTTTAAAAATCCGGATGTGGAAGGGGTTTACGGAGCCTTGGGCGTTCATTATTATTCGGATAAGGCTAAAGAACAGTATTACCCTATTTTCGGAGACCGGCTGACAACCGTATACAAAAAACATGATCCGAAAGAGGTATTTCCGGGACAGATCAGCATGCGGGGAAGTTTCGGACTTTTCAGTATAGACTGCCTGACGATCAGAAGATCGTCCATGACTGAAAAACTGAATCCCTTTTTCAAAACCCATCTGAGGCTCCATCAGGATACGGAGTTCCTGTTCAGGCTGTCTTATTATCTTGATCTCTATCCCGGAATTCTTGACCAGGCGGTTGCCATGAGAGGCGTCCATGAAAACAACAGGATTACAGCAATCGATTCAAAAAAAGTAAAGCCCGCCACCACCC
Organism: uncultured Chryseobacterium sp.; assembly: GCF_913776365.1. GTDB lineage: Bacteria > Bacteroidota > Bacteroidia > Flavobacteriales > Weeksellaceae > Chryseobacterium. Next base: position 67,484 of record NZ_CAJYMO010000318.1, read on the forward strand.
GGGTTCTCCTCTGGAGGGAAATCCATCAGTGGGCACAAAATGAAAATACCCTGCCGGCAGAAGTAAAACTCCACATCCATCGCATGCTCCGCAGTTATGAAATCGCCCTTGCTACTCCGGTGAAAAGATGGCAGATGATTGCAAAATACCTGGTTACCGATTATCCGAGCATCAGATCAGGGTTGTATAATATTAATTTCAGGGAATATCTATTTTGACTTCCCTTTTTTGGAAAGAATTGAGTCCGCAATCTGTGCCGTAAAAATCTTTCCGGATTCTTTATACATATGGTTACCGTCTGTATAAATATAATCCTCTTGTTTTGAAGAAAAATCGAAAAATACAGCATTGTGTTGGCGGGCAATATCACGAATCAGAATGCTGAATTCCGGAGAATATTGATTCTCAATAGCCATCATTCCTTTAAATGCCGGAATACGTACAATATATACTTTGCCTCTCTGATTGAGATATTCAATTATTTCCTGTAAAGCATTCAGTCTGAATGGGGAAATTTTCTGCTTGTCAATCATCGCCCTGTAACCCTCAACTTTTTTTATTTCACGTTTCCTGATACTGTCCTGATTAATGTCAACTGTGACTTCCATCCAACCGTTTTTATGCAGAAACGTATTTGACCTTACGACAGACTCCCTTTCCTTAACTATATTAAACCAGCTTCTGGGATAGTGCTTTATGAGATATTCATAATTAGGCGTCATATTAAAGAAATGCATATCTGCCAAAGGAGAATTTTTATCGGGATCTCCGTTTTCGCTGTCCCATTCCTCATCAACGGAAAGACACCAAGGGTCTACTGTAAGAATAAAAATACCGTTTTTTGTATCAGGAGCAATCTTCTTTTTGATGGCTTCAAGATAAACTTTACCATAAGGCGAATCACCGATATTGAATGCAAAATTAATGAATTGCCTGTCTTTGAACTTCCGGTCAAGAACATCCGGAACAACAGCCTGTACACCACGTGAATCGCCTAATATCATATTATCCGGCGGCGGCCCGGTGAAATGCCGGTAGTTATCATCCGTATTACCGTCTGCATAACTTCCCAGAAATAATAGCACACCCAGAATACCGATACCGTACAAAGAAATTTTAAATAAAAATTTTTTCATAACTAAAACTGTTCATAAATGAAATTTCCAGCACCGAAAATTCCGAAATACATAATCATAAAAACAAGAAAGATATAAATGGTCCTGCGGATCAGCGGCCTGAATCTGCTGATTTCGAGCCCATGTTCCTTATCCTTATTGATCCAGTCTATAATGACCAGGATACTAATCAGGCCCAAAATTTTGATTTTAACAAACTGTGGTACTGAAAACAAGGATGTACTAAAAATTTTCATATACATTCCTAATGCAGCAGACAGATCCGGGGCAACAAACAGCACCAGCGCAAAGCAGACCATAAGCATGGTGAGGAGAATATTGCCCAGCTCTTTGGCTGTAGGGAAAGTTCCTGAAATTTTCTGCTTTTTATTCATCTTATTATTAACAATCAGCGGAATGTAGTACAATCCATGTAACAGCCCAAATAAGACAAAGGTTACCCTCGGACCGTGCCATGCACCGATTAAAATAAAATTCAGTATAATAGCTGCTATAAGGCCTTTCTTTTCATAATCTCTGAACCGGATTACCAAAGGCGTAAAAACATATTCCGTAAGCCAAGAAGTAAGAGAAATATGCCATTTCCGCCAGTACTCTGCAATATTCTGAGCGAAAAGAGGAAAGGCAAAGTTTTTGGTTATTTTAAATCCCAATAACCGGGCAAATCCAATTGCCATGTCCGAGTATCCTGAGAAGTCCGCGTACATCTCAAAAAGGAAAAGAATAATACCCAAAGAGACCGTGCTTCCCGAAAAATGATCGTAATTCTGAAAAATCTCCTGGGTAACAGGAGTAATGCTGTTTGCAACTACTAACTTTTTGAAGAGACCCAAAAGAATCTGCCGTGCAGCATCAGAACCGCTTTCCAGAGTAAAAATCCTTTCTTTTTTCAGTTGAGGAAGCAGAAGACCGGCTTTATCAATAGGCCCGGAAGTCATACTCGGAAAAAAAGCTATGTAATTAAAGAAGGCAATATAATCTGTTTCCGCTTTCAGTTTATTATTTTTTATATCAATCATATAACTGATCATTCTGAAAGTATAGAAACTGATACCCAGCGGAAGAATAATGCTTAAAACCAATGGGTTTCCGATCTTGAATAATTCGGCAAAAGAACCAATAAAGAAATTAAAATATTTAAAATAAAATAATATTCCGATAGAAAAAACAAGCCCAAGATTCAACCATATTTTTTTCTTTCCACCCTCTTGATTTGCTGCAATATTAAGCCCGATATAGTAAGAAACTGCAGAACTTCCTATCAATAAAAGCAGGAACCTCCAATCCCAAAAGGCATAGAAAATATAACTTGCCAAAAGCAGGAATATATTCTGGGCCTTAAGTTTCTTACTTAAAGCCCAATATCCTGCAAAAACAAGCGTAAAGAAAAAGATGAATGTGATGGAAGTAAACTGCATCAATTACCATTTAAGAGTTCAACAATTCCGTAGGAAAGCATAAGAAAAGCCACTTTCCTGTTGTTGAACAGGATAGCTTCTTTCGGTGGCGAGATCAGGATCCCTCCATTTTCTGTGAGGCTTTCGATAGATGTATGAATATCATCCACTTCATAACAGATATGATAATATGAAATCCTCTTCTTCAATAAGTTCTCCACTGGTTTTCCCGCTACAAATTCAATTCTGACACCATCTTCTATAGTCACCATGCATAGTTCTGCCTGTTGATTCTCATCAAAAATAATATCTGTTTCTTCAATTATGGTGTGCAGCTTCCTTATTTTCTCAAGTTCTTCACGAATATTGCTGCAAGCAACACCGATGTGATGAAAGGTCATCATTATTTAGATGCTATAGAATCCATCATTTCCCCTATATTATTCCAAGTCTGGATTTCAGAAGAAGTAAAACGGATTTTAAAAGCCTTCTCTACCGCTACAATCAACTGTATATGAGAAAGTGAATCCCACTCTTCGATATCATCTGCGGTAGTTTCAGGAGTCAGGTTAATTTCTTCATTGTCCAGTTCCTGACGGAATACTTCTGTAAGCTTTGCTAAAATTTCATTGTTGTCCATGTGTATTGTATTACTTTTTTATATTATTATTTAATGTTAAATCTACTATTTTTACAGTGTCCTTCCTTTTTATCAGAAAAACAGCTCCCTTTCTGTATAAGACAGAATCTTTGTTATTGTTTATTATTTTGATAGATCTTAGCCTGTCATCTATACTTATATCTTTATAGTCAAACATTGTATTGGCAATCATTAAAGAAGACCTGCTGTCCAGTATCAAATGATTTATTTTATTCTTCCCTTTAAATGAAGCCATTGTAAAAGCATCATTCTTGTAAATGAGGTCATATTTATCCCTGAGATTTAAATAAACCGTCAGTCCGAATAGGATCACTGATAATATGATGAAAGAATTCTTTGCTGAATGTATGATCGATAGGACAAAGATCATACTGAACAGAATATATGGCGCCATAAACCGTGGTTCCAGGCCCGAAAAAAAAGTGCTGTAACGAAGAGCTACGATGAAGCAATAGTAAAAGACGGCAGAACCAAAAATGAAAAGTATATATTTTGAAGATTTCTTTTTGTATGTTTTTATATATTTTCCCAAAGCAAACATAAGAAAGAAAAGAAGTAAGAAAAAATACACATGATACTTTCTTTTAAATTCATGATAATGACTGATTGTAAATGAACCTTCTAATACAGTAAAAAGGCTGTCTTTATTCTCTGACCGGTTACTACCCGTGATGGTTCCTAAAAAATACCACCGGGCAATATAGGTAATGGCTACCAAGCTAATAGTTAACAATAAGTAAAACGTTCTCTTGTTCAGTTTTAACCCGTTAAGATACAATAAACTGCATGGAAGCAGGAATATTCCAGCATGTTTTGTTTCAATTAAGAACCAAAAGAGAAAAGCCAGCACTGAATAATGTCTAAAAGAATAATCAAAATTCTTAACAATATAGAGGATTGTTATAATAACTCCTATAAATAGCGGTTCAGAAATCCCTGTTATATAAATTCCGCTGAAAATACAGAGGATAAGAATTGCTGCGGAGTCATTATCACCGTTTTCATCGATTATTTTTGCCAGCAGTTTGTATGATACTATGAAAACAGCCAGATTAATAATGTATAGTGTAACTTTCAGAGGCAGCCCTATAAGTGAAACTAATGCTATGATGACAGGATATCCCAATGGCCAGACCGTACTGTATCCGTTTCGAGTATAATAAAGCCGGCCTTCTTTGATGCTATTGGCAAGGTTTATATAATCATAGGTATCTCTGGACAAATAAAAAAAGAACCATACATACACTGAGAAAAGAACCAACAGGGTAATTTCTAAAATACGTTTCTTCTGTATCCATGTCATCATCTCGTTCATCAATGCAATGTATTTATGTAAACTTCTCTCTGCTTATATTTATCTAAACGGATTATCCATTTATCTTCATAGGGCTCAAAGCCCAGCCTTTCATAGTGATTTTTGACCATCTGGTTTTTTGCTGACGGAATATATTCTCCTACAAGATATTTAAAACCATTTTCTTTTGCGGTTTGCACAATGGCATTCAAAGTAAAGTCTTCCATTCCTCTTTTAAGGACCCGGCAACTCATCAGCCATGTATCTATGAAAAGAGTTTCAGTATCCTTTTTTTCCAGTACAATGACGCAGATCAAGCCGTTGTCACCGTATTTATCTGTTAAAGTAAAAGAAAGGGTATGATGATTTTCTGACTGTATCAGGCTATCAATCTCTTTTTCAGTATATCTTATGGTTCTGAGATTAAACTGATTTGAGCGCTGGGTCAGCTGAGAAACTCTTGGTTTTGAGAAAGTATTAAACGGCTGGACTTCCGAAACCATCCTCAAGCTTTTCAGGAAATCATCAACATTGGTAAAACGGTCAAGATCTATAACACGCTTTGCCTCAACCTGATACTGCTTTGTCCTTTCGGCATCATTTTCAGAAAAACCGGAGACTTCAAAAAGATTCAGGCTGTAAAGGTATTCGAGGTATTCTGCAGGATCTTCCGGCAGTTCAGGGACACAAACTTCAGGAAGATTTTCACGGACAATATTTCTTTCGAAAGGATTATCATCCAGGAATACCATAGAATCGAAACCAATATTCAGTATATTCTGTATTCTTCTGATATTATCCGCTTTATTGTCCCAGTTGGCCATAAAAACAGCAATATCATCCAGCCTCAATACCATATCAGGGTGTTTTTCAAAAGGCTCTCTTGCTTTATCTTCATCATTCTTGCTGCAAACTGCCAGGATAACCCCTCTTTTCTGGAGAGCTTTTATCCAGTACTGAAACTCCGTAAAGGCTTTTCCGATCCCCAAGCTTCCGATCTGAATTTTTTCAAGGCCGTCATCCCCTATGACACCTCCCCACATGGTGTTATCAAGATCCAGAATCACGCACTTTTTAAATTTCCCTTCTAAAGAAGCGATAATACTGAAAATCTGATGGGCTACAACCGGTAGGGCATCCATCGAAAGTACCATTTCTGTATTTATGTAAATGTTTGGGGCAAACATAAAATCCCGCCCCCATTTATTCTGTATCGAACAAAGGTCGGCAATAAAAAAATTATCCTTCTTTATAGCGAGTTCAGAAGAAAGGAAATAGTTTAATTTCTTTTGCTGAAAAACAAAAGAAGATTCTGTTTTATGGGAAAAATTACCGAAAATCTGATTATTGATTACCGGAAAATTACAGTAAATAACCCTGCTCCCAGAACGGCTCTGAATAGTCCGGTACATTTCTTCTATAAACTGTATCTTATGGTCTGCGAAATTTAGTTGGGAGTCAAAAGATTTGTAATACTGATTCAGCAGTTTATGTGAAGATTCGAAAATAATAGTATAATCAGCATTAAACTCATAAAATTCCGACGAAGGATCCAGAATCTGCCTGGAAATCTGTCCGAAGTCCGCCTCAAAGATATCCAAGCTGAACCCCTCCCTGCTGGCAGTTCCCCGCAACGCAACATTAAGAAATTGAGTTGCTGTATCCCCCAGAAGGGCTACTTTTAGTTTTTTACTGTTTTTAGTGATTGAACGTGATTCTCTCTTTAATTGGGTAAAGGAAGGATACATAGTTTCGATTATTAAAATACTGTTTTTTTCGTACTGACCACGTTGTGTGAAAATACCGTACTTTCTATTAGAAGCATAATAATGATAGAAGTATGAAAAACTATTTTCATCCGTTGGGTGTTTATTTCGGCACAAAAATAAAGATTTTTATCTAATTTTCAGCATCTTTACATATCCTCTCATGGGTTTTTCAATCCATTCATATAAAATGATGGATACCACGAGCAGACATGGAAGATAAATCAAGAATACCACATTGCTTTTATACACATGAAAATAATCCCAGAGAATTTTTCTGATAATGTACAATACCGGAATATGAACAATGTAAACAGCGTAGCTGATTTCACCAAGATATTCCGGAACCTTCAGGGCAAAAAGTTTTGTTACAGCACCCTTGTTGCAGGATAGCAGATAAATCAGCGGGATGAAAAGGACTGCCATCAGCCCGTTATGGAAATTCAGCGGAATAAAGATCAGGGAAAGCAATACCGCTGCAAACAGAAGGAGTAATAAAACGTCATGGTTTTTCTTCCTGAAATTCTTTATAAAAAAGAGCCCGGCCAGATTTCCGATCAGAAACTCACTGATATGCCAGAGCGGGAAATAATGGCTGAATTCGTGACTCACCGTATGAGGCCCTTTGTAAGACGGAGAACCAATGTAAAGATTCGAAAAAACCTGTGTTCCCAGCCATAGCAGGACCGTAATAATCCAGATGCTTTTATTGCCTTTTGAATAAAAATAATTATACAGGAACGGGAAAACAAGATAAAAAAGAAATTCTACCGAAACAGACCATCCCGGAAAATTCAGCACCAGGGCATATCCCGGAAACCAGCTTTGAAGGCCAGACAGGTAGAGCATCATATTCAGGAAGCTGAAGCCGCTGTATTTCATGACGAGGTAAAGCAGCAGGCCGGTAATATACAAAGGATAGATCCGGGCCACCCGGTTCCTGTAAAAATCAGAATAGGCTATCTTTTCCTTAGTATGGTAGGCTACAATCATGATAAAGCCTGAAAGAATGAAGAAATAACTTACTCCGATATTGGCACGCAGAAAAATATCAGCCAGCCAGGGGATTTTATAAATGAATACATCTTTATTGAAATGGGAAACCACAATGGCCATGGCAGCAAGAAAGCGTGTAAAGGTAATCTGAGGAATTTTCACGAACGTAAAATAATTTTTCTTACTGACAAAGTGTAAGATACGTATGATCCATACCCTCTTCCGTTATGATGTTAAATTTAGGACACAAAAATAAAGATTTTTCGCATATTTTCAGGATATAATTATCTTTGTAAAAATTTATTAACACAAATAGGATGAAGTTCTCTATTTTAATTGCCAACTATAATAACGGAAAGTTTTTTAAAGATTGTTATGATTCTATTCTCGCCCAGGAATACACAAACTGGGAAGTCGTAATTATTGATGACTGCTCAACCGATGATTCTGTGGAAATCATAAAAAAAATAACGGCTGATGATAAAAGATTCAGACTTTATGAGAACAGTGCCAATTATGGTGTGGGTGTTACCAAAGCTGACTTGATAGAAAAAGCCTCAGGAATGATCTGTGGCTACCTCGATCCCGATGATACCATAACATCGAAAGCGCTGAAAAGCGCGGTAGAGGTACTGGAAAAGAAAAAAGATGTTGTCCTTACCTATTCCCGGCTGGCGAAATGTGACGAGCACATGAACATCCTGAAAGAATTCAGGGCTGCCATGCAGGTACCGAACGGACAGAAAACATTTTTCAACTTCCCTGTCCAGATTGCGCCTTTTGTCGCCTTCCGGAGAGATGTGTATCTGAAAGGAAAAAAAATAAATCCTGAACTGAGGATTGCCGAAGATCAGGATCTGTATTTTAAAATGTACGAAGTAGGAAAGGTGCATTTTATCAATCAGACAGATTACCTGTACAGAGCTCATCCCGGAGGGATTTCCCAGAATGAGAATAAGCCTAAATCCAATAGCTATTATGCACGTTCCATCTGGGAAGCCATGCAGCGGAGAGGGCTTAAAACAATCAACGGAAAAAAAATCCCGGAAAGCTATACGGACCCTTCAGAAATTTTTGATCTCCTGCAATACCAGAACAAAATACCTTTCCGTATAAAAAAGAAAATCATCACTATATTGCAAAATATTTTCAGGTAATGTCCGATAATAAAAAAATTAAAGTCCTCTTCAGGCACCGCTCCATGGAAATGGGCGGTGTGGAAAAAGTGGTGCTCAGCATGCTCCACCATCTCGACCGTGATAAATTCGATATTACCCTCTGCCTCAATATGAATCAGGGCGAACTGCGTAACGAAGTTCCTTCGCACATCCGGAAAGTGTATCTTTCGAAAGGAAAAGAAGACCTGTCAGCAAATAAAATCATCAGAAATATTCAGCTGATCAAAAGGAGAATGAAACTGAAGCGCTCCGAAACACACCCTGAGATCTCAGATAAAGTATTAAAGGATACGTATGATGTGGAAATCGCCCCAACCTATTCTGTCTTTGCCTCCGTTTTAAATTCCGGAAATAAAAACTCCAAAAAAATCGGCTGGTTCCATTCGGACATTACAGTACCCAAATTCAGGCCGCTCATCCCTGCCGTCCTGAAGCAGATTCCGCAGTTCGATTATTTCATTTTCGGTTCGCAGCAAACCAAAGATATTCTTGTTAAAACCTATCCCGATCTTCCGTTACCGGAAAACCAGGTCATTCTGAACGCTATTCCTATTGAAGAGATAAGGCATAAAGCAGGTGAATTCAATCCGGAATTCCCGGATAAGCCGGTGTTTGTTTCCGTAGCGAGACTTCATAGCCGGAAAGGCTTCCATAAACTGATGGACGCCCACGCCAGACTGCTTAAAGAAGGTTTTGACCATCATATCGTTGTTATCGGTGATGGCGAAGAAAAAGCCAATCTTAAAATTCAGGCTGAAAAACTGGGCGTAACGAAAAGTTTTGAATTCTTAGGATCTCTTATTAATCCTTATCCCTATGTAAAAAATTCCGACTTTTATATTCTCCCTTCGGAATCGGAAGGCTGGCCTCTGATTATTGCAGACACACTGATTCTTCAGAAGCCTATTATTGCCACCCATGTAGGCGGCGTACCTGAAATGATCGTCCATGGCAAAAACGGCTACCTCATCAAATATGACACCGATGAGATGTATCATGCCATGAAGAAATTCCTGACGGAACCTGAACTTGTATCCCACCTTACGAAAAACCTTGAAAATATTGATGAACAATTCGACAACCGGAAAATCTTCGATGCTGTTGAAAATATCATCATTAAACTCTCAAAACCAACATTATGATCCTACTCTACAGAATCATACTGAAGATCCGATCTCTGTATGAAGACATGATAAAGCACGCCGCCATTAAAGTAGCCATTCATAAAGGAATGAAAGCAGGTGAAAACCTGTATGTGCAGGGAATACCGAACTTTGGCTCAGAAAGTTTCCTGATTGAAATGGGAAATAACGTAACCATTGCAGAAGGCGTTTCATTCATCAATCACGGCGGTGACGGAAGGGTAACCAAAAGAATTGAAAAATACAAAGACGGTAGGACTTTCGGTAGGATAAAGATCGGTGACAATACCTTTATAGGGAAAGGTGCCATTCTTTTGCCGGGGGTTTCCATAGGCAGCAACTGTATTATCGGATCGCTAAGCGTAGTAAGCAGTTCGGTTCCTGACAATACGGTGTACGCCGGCATTCCTGCAAAGCAGATCTGTACCATAGAACAGTATGGTGACAAGCTGCTGGCCAATAATACAGTATATCCCCTGGAACTGGAAGATGACCGGTCTGCACTGGAACAGTATCTGATCAAAAACCTTCCTCACACCTACAAACCCATACGAAAATAATGCCGGCAAAAAAGAAAATGCTGATCCGGATCGGATCCCTCCGCCACGGCGGTGCAGAGAAGGTACTTGTTACTTTCCTCAAAAATATTCCGGCAGATAAATATGAAGTCGACCTGCTGATAAACCTGTACTCAGGAATTTACATCAGCGAGATTCCTGACTGGGTGAATGTATACTATTTGCTGAAAGGTGAAATGATTACGACCAACAGACCGCAGGATATTCCGGTAAAGGCCTGCAGGGTATTGTATCAGAAGATGTTTCTCTGGTTTCCTTCCCTTCTGTACAGGTTGGTCTTAAAAAATAAAAAGTATGATATTGAGCTGGCCGCCATCCATGGCATGTACCGGGAAATCCTTTCGAGCCCGTACAAGGATTCAAAGAAAATAATCTGGGTACAGAATGACGTCTTTAATGTGAAAGAATATACCCGGGAAGTGATCCGGGAATTTTTTAAGTTTGATAAAATCCTGGTAATCTCCAATAAGCTGCAGGAGGAGATGCAGAAGCTTGCAGTAAATGAAAAGGAAAGACGGTCAGTGATTAAAATTTTCAACCCGATCGATAAAACAGATACGCTGAGAAAAGCAGATGCGGTTATTGACGATTATCCTTTTACCGATAAACTTCCCACCTTTATAAGTGTAGGAACGGTATATCCCCAGAAAGGCTACGACCGGCTGCTGAATGTACACAAAAGACTGCTGGATGAGGGCTTACGCCACCAGCTTATCATCATCGGTGATGGCTACGACCTTGATAATATTCAGTTGCAACTGAAAAAACTGGGAGTGGAAGAGACTGCAAAGATGCTGGGCTTCAGAAGCAATCCTTATCCTTATGTGAAGAAAGCAGATTTCTATGTCATGTCTTCAAGGCATGAAGGTTTTCCTACCATTATCGCAGAAACCCTCATTCTGGGCAAACCTGTTACGGCGACTGATATTTCCGGAATCAGGGATCTGTTGCAGGATGGGAAATTAGGAATCGTAACTTCTAATTCTGAAGATGGCATTTATGACGGGATGAAGAAATTTCTTACCGATAAAACCCTGCCGGAATATTACGGAAGACAGATACAAAATACCGAAATGCCTTTTGTGCTGGAAAAATCAGTACAGACACTTCAGGCTATCATTGACGAAGCTTAAAAATCCGTACATATGTCAAACCACTCACTGATCCAGAAAGATTTTTACCGGGAAAGCGGGCAATGGCTCTCCTTCACCGGAATATGGAAAAAGTGCATAAACCCGAATCTGCATTTTATTTACATTCTGAGAAAATCACAGCAGCACCTGAAAACTCCCGTTCTGAACATATTCTGGAAACTTGTCCTCAGGCATTACCAGATCCGGTATGGATTCCAAATTTATCCGGAAACTGAAATCGGTGAAGGTTTTTATCTGGGGCATTGGGGCAGCCTGGTGATCAACCCGAAGGTGAAGATCGGCAGAAACTGCAACATGGCCCAGGGCGTAACCATCGGTCAGCAGAACCGCGGGAAAAATGCAGGTTTCCCGGTAATCGGGAATCAGGTCTGGATCGGTACCAATGCGGTTATCGTAGGAGGCATCACTGTAGGAGACAATGTCCTTATCGCACCCAATGCCTATGTAAACTTCGATGTTCCGGGAAATTCCGTGGTGATGGGAAACCCGGCAAGGATCTATCCCAATGAAGAGGCTACAGAGGGCTATATCAACAATAAAGTATAGGCACTTTTTCAGGATGTATCCGGATTAAATGCAGATACCTGAATATTTTATCTATTTGTTTATAATTTTATCTTATATTTAGTAAAGGTACAGCCTGCAATCAACAGCAATTGATTGCCGCCTCTTAAAATGTGTTAAAAGTAACGGCCTTGCCTGCAAAATGTATATTTTTGTATCATTATTGATTTAATCTATTGATTTTTAAAATAATTTAAGCGAAACAAATAATATAAACCTTTTAAATTTAATTTATGTCACAATCGTACGAAGTTATTTTCGAAAACAACAAAAGATGGGTAGAGTCCAAAATCGGTGATAACCCAAGCTTCTTTGAAGAACTTGCAAAAACCCAGACCCCTGAATATCTTTATATCGGATGTTCAGACAGCAGGGCTACCGCAGAAGAACTGATGGGAGCGAAACCCGGAGAAGTATTCGTTCACAGGAACATCGCCAACGTAGTCAATTCTCTGGACATGAGCGCAACAGCCGTTATAGAGTATGCGGTACAGCATCTTAAGGTGAAACACATCATTGTATGCGGACATTATAACTGCGGCGGTGTGAAAGCTGCGATGACGCCTCAGGATCTGGGCATTCTGAATCCATGGCTGAGAAACATCCGCGATGTCTACAGAATCCACCAGACCGAACTGGACGCTATTGAAGATGAGAGCAAACGTTATGACAGGCTGGTAGAACTGAATGTCCTGGAGCAATGCATCAATGTTATCAAAATGGCCTGTGTACAGGAAAGATACATCCTTGAAGAGTATCCTATCGTCCATGGTTGGGTTTTCGACCTGAGAACCGGTAAAATTATCGATCTTGAGATTGATTTCGAAAAAGTTTTAAAGGATATTCAGAAAATCTACAACCTCAGTGAAGATACCTGGGTGATGAGCAGAAGAAAAAACTGATTCTTCCAAACCATGAGTGCATGAAATTCTGGAGCATTATCACATTACTGCTTTTCCTTAACTTTACGGCTTTACCGGGTATGGCCGCTGTTTTCGGTTGGGATCTTACCAGGACCAATGTGGTCGTTAACGAAGAAGAGCCTCATTCCCACTCAGCTTCTCTTATCCTGTATGAAAAGACGCTTCCAAAGACAATGGATGTCTATGACTACCTGAAATTTTTTGAACCTTCTTTTGAAGTTCATCCTTTTGTACTGATCGATGATTCTTTTCATCTTTCCCCTTTGCTTACCCTGTTTTCACCGCCTCCGGAAGCTTAATTTACTTGTTTACACTCTTTTTCGCACACATTCCTGCCGGTTTTTCCGGTAGTAACGAATGGGTGTCCCCTATCCTATTTCCAATTTTGTACAGGGACCGTCAGCGGTTGCCTGTACCATTCACAGCAAGTTTATCATGAAAAAAACATCATTCATCGGAGGAATCAAAGAGAATTTCCCTTCAGGGCTCGTTGTATTTCTCGTTGCACTTCCCTTATGCCTGGGAATTGCACTGGCTTCCGGTGCTCCGCCTCTTTCCGGCATCATTGCCGGTATTGTAGGAGGCCTGGTGACCGGTTCCATCAGTAATTCAAACATCTCGGTTTCCGGACCCGCGGCAGGATTAACAGCCATTGTGCTGACAGCCATTACGGAACTGGGGGCTTTTAACATCTTTCTCTGTGCAGGGATGGTTGCCGGCAGCATCCAGCTGATTCTGGGATTTATCAGGGCAGGAAGCATTTCCAGTTATTTCCCCAATAATGTGATCGAAGGGATGCTGGCCGCTATCGGGATCATCATTATTTTAAAGCAGATCCCCCATGCCCTGGGATTTGACAGAGACTATGAAGGACACGAATCAATATTTGACAATGGACTGAACTTCGGGTATTTTACGGAACTGTCCGGAGCTGTCCATCCCGGAGCCATCCTGGTAACGGCCGTTTCTGTTGCCATTCTCATTGCCTGGGACCGGATCTATTTTTTGAGAAGAATAAAGATACTTCCCGGCGCATTGATTGCCGTAGTGGCAGGAATTGTACTGAACCAGATTTTCAGAATAACGGGAAGCTCACTGGCCATACAGCCACAGCATCTCGTTTCCCTGCCGGTTCCGCAATCCTTTGAAGATTTCAGCCATCTGGTAACCTTACCCGACTTCAACGGATTTATGAACCCGAAAGTATGGATTGCCGGTGCTACCATTGCCATTGTGGCCTCTATCGAAACCCTGCTGTGTATAGAGGCATCCGACAGGCTGGATATGCAGCGGAGGATTACCGATACCAACCGGGAACTGAAAGCCCAGGGTATCGGGAACCTGATCAGCTCTTTTATCGGTGGCCTGCCCATGACTTCCGTAGTGGTGAGAAGTTCAGCCAATGCCAACGCAGGAGCAACTTCAAAGACTTCTACCATTATCCATGGGATGCTCTTGCTGATCTGTGTGCTTTCTATCCCGGTAGTGCTGAATCTGATTCCGCTGGCTACATTGGCCTCAGTACTTATCCTGGTAGGTTATAAACTGGCTAAACCGGCAACCTTCAGCCATTTCTGGCAACTTGGGAAATTCCAGTTCATCCCTTTTATTGCTACCGTGGTCGCTGTGGTGGCTACGGACTTGCTGAAAGGCGTAGGCATCGGCCTGGCTATTTCTGTTTTCTATATTTTGCAGGGAAATATGAAAAGGGCCTATTATCTGAGTAAAGAAAAACTGAACGAGGCGGACGGAATTATCATCAGGCTTGCAGAAGAGGTCTCTTTTCTGAATAAAGCAGCCATAAAGAAAACACTGAAAAATATTCAGCCTAATTCCAGTGTGACCATCGATGCACGGGAAACTTCTTATATTGCCACCGATGTGCTGGAGATGATCCAGGATTTTGCCAACATCCGGGCAAAAGAAGAGGACATCCGGGTAGAGCTTCTGGGCTTCAAAACCTCATACAGGGATTATGAACAGGATGAAAATTCCCATATCCTGGTAACCCACACAAAGGCCATGTAAGCCAGCATAGATTTTATTTTTCCTGTGCAGGAAAAACCGGATCAGAATACTGAAAGCCAGCCGGCCTGAAGTCTTCCTATTTTCTATGCCGGTAAAAGACCGGCTGAAAGAAAATCGGCACGGTTAAAATAAAGACATGCATTCTTATTGCATCAGAAGGCTACCGGCGACGGTGGCCTTCCTGTTTTTAATATTCTTATCTTAGCTGCTGAAAAGATCCGGAAAAATATATGAAAATAATATCCGCATTAGCGTTATCAGGAATAATGGTTTTGGCCACAGGAAAGTTAACAGCTCAGAAAAGCATAAAAGATACGGCAGCCTATCTTAAAAAATTTGAAACCAACAGGGAGAAATACATCGGCAAACCTTTTTCACTGCTCCTTAAGGATATGGCTTTACTACAGATCAGGAAAGCCAAATCGGAGATCAGTGAAGATGCTGCCAATACATTGCTGACGACCCGCTTTCTGTTTTCAGACCAGAATATTGATTCTTCGCAGCCGGCACTTGTCATCCGGTGGAAAGCAGACGATGCACCGGTAACTCCGATTGAATTTCTTGAGCAGGACCATCAATACCGGTTTACCGTAAGCGAACGGAATTTTTTTGAGAAAAAAGTTATCCGGGACCTTATGGTAAAACAATAAAACCCTCCGAAGAGAATGCCGTTCCTGCTACTTACCGCTACTTACCGTTAAAGGAAGACATCGTATTGTTGATCCCTGCAAAAACGAAAGACAGGCACGCCTTGGAAAATGTATCGATCCGTTCAGGCAGTTTTTCCGTTTCTTCCTCATTCCAGGTGCCCAGAACATAGTCTACCTGTTTCCCTTCGGAAAAATCCGCGGAAATCCCGAAGCGCAGACGGGCATAATTCTGGGTCTGCAACACTTCATTGATGTTTTTCAGGCCGTTGTGGCCGGCATCGGAGCCCTTTCCTTTCATGCGCAGCGTTCCGAAAGGCAAAACCAGGTCATCGGTAACAATCAGGACATTTTCCAGCGGAATATTTTCTTTCTGCATCCAGTAGCGCACGGCATTCCCGGAAAGATTCATATAGGTATCCGGCTTCAGTACCATAACCCGCCGCCCTTTATACTTCCCGTCGGCCATCCATCCGAAATGGGTTGTATGAAAAGGGACTTCCAGGGTTTGCGCTATTTTATCCGCTACCTTAAATCCTATATTATGGCGTGTATTCTCATATTCAGGGCCTTTGTTCCCCAGCCCTACGATCAGATATTTCATCAGGAAATTTTTTGCAAAATTAAACCATTAAAAATAAAAAACCCAATCTGTTCAAAGATTGGGTCTGTATGATAATAAGGTTGTTTATAAAGGCTTGTAAATATAGTTGATTCCATATCCTTTGGTGACATACGTCTGTGGATCGTACGAAAGATCGGTTGTCTGCACTATGGGATTCGGAACCGGAACCGTAAGATCGGTCACCGACTTCCGTTTCGGGCTGTTCGGGGACATCATCCAGCTGTTCCAGTCCGTACCATCTGCGGTGTCAATAGACAGGATCCTGGAAACTTTATAGGCAAAAGGCAGCAAAGTATACGGATTGATCTGTGCATCATAATTGGCGTAATCATATCCGAGCTTTGTAACCGGAGCTCCGAGGCCACTGCCGGTTTTAGGACCATTAAATCTCGTTACTTTGGAAACGTTGTCCCCGTTGTATTCGAATTTGGTCTTCGAATAGCGGGTAAATGTCATAGGGGTACCAGACACTACATCACCGCTTTCCATATTGATGGAATCAAGTTTTGCCGTAGTTGCAGAATACCTCAGTCTATAGATAGATGCCGTTCTCTTATATAAAGTCTGCGGACCGGGAGTGGTGGCAGGAGGAACGATGGTCTTTTTATAGTATGACCGGCTTTCGGTAATCATCTCCAGTCTTCCGTTGGCTCCATAGGTAAACTGGCGGGTAAACAGGATACTGTCCTTATCGATAACATTGTCATTATCCAGGTCAAGATCCAGGAATCCCCGGAAGTCGATCCTGCTTATTTTATCTCCACTCCATGAAATATCTTCCACGGAAGCCTTCTTCTTTACCACTCTCGATACCTGTGTCCCGTTGTAATAATAGGTAGCCAGGGTATCGGAATCCGTAATCTCTCTGTATAATGCTCTGGGACCATTCAGGCCGGTATTTGTATTGGTATCCAATAACGGATCTCCGTTTTCATCCAGCAAATCATTACAGGAATGCACAGCGGTGATTCCTGCAAACAGCAACATAAAATAAAAAAGTCTTTTCATTTCCGGTAGGGGATTATTTATTTTTTCAAAATTATAATTTTTTTTTAAATAATAGGCATTTACCGATTGGTTTTAGAGAATAAATATCAAAAAAAACTTATTATTGTAATGGTTTGTATATGTATTTAAGGGATGCCTGATCGGAAACCGGATAATTCTGCGAATCGTACACATATCCTTTTGGTACGACAATAGCCGGAGCAGCAGGGCTCTGGATGGTCATCTTTCCGTAGTTATTGGCAGACAGGGTATAAAAATTAATCTTCATCGCAGTACCCGTTACCATAAAATACTCTTTCGGCAGGGTAAGGTAAGGATTGATCTTATTATCATAATTCTCATAGGCATAAGAGGTTACAGAAGCGGTAGACGGATCCGGACTGGCGCCGCTCATCAGCATGGTGGTATGGTCTGCTTTTACCACATTGTTACCCGAAAATGTAAACTTGGATTCTATATAGTGCGTATAGGCCGTGCTTCCGCCCATTTTCTTCTTCTCGACAATTCTGTACAGCTGTCCGGCAGCATCATAAAATACTGTAAAATCGCTGTGGCTGGCTCCCATTGTCATCGTATGGTCCATCGTGAATCCGGAAAGCTTACCAGCCGTATAGGTTAATGTATAAAAATAATCGATAACATGGGGACTGGTATTATCCTGGTATTTGATAGTAGCAATCTTATTCCCGGAGTAGGTTACGGTAGCAGTAAGCGTATTGCCGGACCCTGCATCCCTGACAAATGCCTGAGAAAGAATTCCGGCATTCGTTATGTATTCTTCGTAATCCTTGGTACCGTCAGTAATTTTACTTAATATCCTCGGCCCCGTAATGGTAGCTCCTGATGAGCCGTTCGTATTCTGGTTGGGCGGATCTTCCGTAGAGTTATCACACGATACTACAAAACCAAGTGCCAATGCAGCAAATGAGGAAAGAAAATACTTTTTAATCATATTGTTAATTTATTGGTGTCAAATATAAATTAATTTTTATTAATCTTATTATTAAAATCCAGCGATAACAACTAAAACCATAAAAAAATCCGGAAACTCAGGCTTCCGGATTATATAATATGTACTGATCAGATTAAAATATTGAAATTACATTAAATCATGATAAATACTTTTCTGTAAATCAAATGTCAGAAAGATCATCTCCGGCATTACGCCGTTTCTGTCTTCAGGATGGATTTCAGCAGATGGTTTACTTCTTTTACGTTATTCACATGGTCTTTTCTCATCATGAGCTGATTGCCGTCTTTGCCTGACTTTTCTTTAAGCTGTGCTTCCGAAGGGTTCTGGGTAAGATAGGTGATGATATGCCTGAATTTATTCGTCTGATAAAACTTATCCTGCGGGTTTGCCGGAAAATATCCCAGAAACACCCCGTTTTTCATCACGATCTTTTCAAAGCCTATTTCTGCAGCAAGCCATTTCAGGCTAACGCTTTTCAGCAGATTCTTCGCTTCTTCAGGTAATGGCCCGAAACGGTCGGTAAGTTCGGCTTCAAACTTTTCAAGATCTTTCTCATTGTCGATATCGGCAAGCTTCTGATACAGCAGCAGCCTTTCTTCGGTATTGGAGATGTATTCGTCCGGAAGCATCAGTTCCAGATCCGTATCGATGTTGACATCTTTAGTGGTTTTGAATAACTTATTCCTTTCTTCCTCATTTTCAAACAGGTTTTCAAACTCCTGGTCGTCTTTCAGTTCCTCCAGCGCCTCCTGCATCAGTTTCTGGTAGGTCTCAAAACCCATTTCATTGATGAATCCGCTCTGTTCAGCACCCAGCAGGTCACCGGCGCCCCGGATCTCCAGGTCTTTCATGGCAATCTGGAAACCGCTTCCCAGGTCTGAAAACTGTTCAATGGCTTCCAGGCGCTTTCTGGCATCGGAGGACATCATATCATACGGCGGTGTGATGAGGTAACAAAATGCTTTCCTGTTGCTCCGTCCTACCCTTCCCCTCATCTGGTGCAGGTCGGCCATCCCGAACCGGTGGGCATCGTTGATGAATATGGTGTTGGCATTGGGAACGTCCACGCCGCTTTCTATAATGGTAGTGGAAACCAGTACGTCGTATTTGCCTTCCATAAAATCCAGGACGTTTTTTTCCAGCTGCTTCCCTTCCATCTGCCCGTGCCCGGTAATTACCCGTGCATCCGGAACCAGTCTTTGGATCAGCCCTGCGATATCTTTCAGGTTTTCAATGCGGTTATTGATGAAATAGACCTGGCCGTCACGCTGGATTTCATACGAGACCGCATCACGGATGGTTTCTTCATTGAATCCGATAATCTGGGTATCCACCGGCTGGCGGTTAGGCGGCGGCGTCTTGATGACCGAAAGGTCCCTTGCCGCCATGAGGGAAAACTGCAGCGTTCTTGGGATCGGTGTGGCAGTAAGGGTGAGTGTATCCACATTGCTTTTCAGCGTTTTCAGCTTGTCCTTTACCGAAACGCCGAATTTATGTTCCTCATCGATAATCAATAACCCAAGATCCTTGAATTTAACGGAAGTTCCTGCCAGCTGATGGGTTCCGATAATAATATCCACCTTTCCGTTTTTCAGGTCTTCCATGGTTTCAGCCTTCTGTTTTGCTGTCCTGAAACGGTTGACATAGGCTACATTTACAGGGAAATCTTTCAGCCGGTCTTTAAAGCTCCGGTAATGCTGAAAGGCCAGAATGGTAGTAGGAACAAGTACTGCAACCTGCTTTCCGTCGGTTGCCGCTTTGAAGGCAGCCCGTACCGCGACTTCCGTTTTTCCGAAACCTACATCGCCGCAGACCAGCCTGTCCATTACCGTGTCTGCCTCCATGTCTTTCTTTACATCAATCGTCGCTTTTTCCTGATCCGGTGTATCTTCATACAGGAAGCTGGCTTCCAGTTCGTTTTGCAGATAAGAATCGGGGGTGTAGGCAAATCCTTTGGCAGTCTTCCGCTGGGCATATAATTGAATCAGATCGAAAGCAATCTGTTTTACTTTGGCTTTCGTTTTCTGTTTCAGGGACTTCCAGGTAGGAGACCCGAGTTTGCTCAACGTAATTTCCTTACCTTCCGGACCGTTATATTTTGAAATTTTGTGCAGGGAATGGATGCTTACGTACAACAGATCACCGTTTTTATACGTCAGCTTGAAGCATTCCTGTATTCTGCCGTCGTTATTTACTTTCACCAGGCCCATGAACTTTCCGATCCCATGGTCGATATGGGCGATGTAATCCCCTATTTTCAATGACATCAGGTCTTTCAGCGTAAGCTGTTCGGATTTGGCAAAAGTATTTTTAGCCTTGTACCGCTGGTACCTGTCGAAAATCTGATGATCCGTGTACAGAATGAGTTTCTGTCCGTGATCTACAAAGCCCTCGTGAAGCTCGGATCTGAAGCTTTTGAAAGGGAGTTCACGCTCCAGCTCTTCAAAAATCATTTCAAGCCTCTCTTTTTGTTTCTCCGATGAAAAGGAGATCCATATGTCATAACCTTCTTTATGTTTTTCCTCAAGATCTTCTGCCAGCATCTCGAAATTCTTGTTGAAAGAAGGCTGCGGAACCTGATCCGTCTTAACTTCCGCCAAGTCCGGCAACCCTTCAATCGGGACACTTCCGAAATCCAGGGTTCTGAATTTTTTATAATCGAATAGGAATTCCTGATCCGATATAAAAAGTTCCTGAGGGGAACGGTGAGCAATGTCTTTGCTTAAAGAATCATATTTCTCTATTGATTTTTCATAAAATGCCTTTAGTTTCTGCATCCCGATGATCCCGTTCTTTGAAATCACGATGCTTTCTTCAGGCAACAGCTGAAGAAGGGAAACCCGGCTTCCGGTTACGGTAAAATTCATATTGGATACCAGCTGAAACCCTTTTATTTTTTCCAGCGACAGCTGTGTTTCAATATCAAATGTCTTGATGCTTTCCACCTCGTTGCCGAAAAAAGTAATCCGGTAAGGCTGTTCATTGGAAAACGAAAAAACATCCACAATGCCTCCCCTCACCGAAAATTCCCCGGGCTCTGAGACAAAATCGGCCTGCTGGAAATGATAATGGTTCAGCAGTTCGTCAACAAAATCAAAATCGAGCTGGTCGCCCACTTTTATATGGTGGGAAATCGCCTTAAAATCTTCTTTCTTCAGCACTTTTTCAGACAGGGCACCGGCATAAGCAACAATAACCTTCGGCGACTTTCCGGAAGTGATCTTGTTGATCGCCTCCGTTCTCAGCACCAGGTTTGCATTCTGTGTCTTCTCTACCTGGTAGGGCTCGAGATGGGTGGCCGGAAAATACAGGACATTGTCTTTCCCCAACAGATCTTCCATTTCCGTATTGGCATACAGGGCTTCTTCCTTATCATCCAATATATACAGGAGATGTTTTTTCCGGGTAAGGAAAAGCTCTGCGGCAAGAATCGAAGCCGAGGATCCGGCACTTCCTTTGACGGCAATGTGCCGGCGGCTTTCCAGAAGGGTAAGAATTTCTTTTCCGAATTCCTTCTGAAGCAGGTGCGGAAGAAATTTTTCGTTGATGGTTTTTAACTGCATACGTGTTGGCGTTATAAACGGCAAAAGCGATTCCGGGATATTCCGGAACCGTTTTTGACTGTAACAAATATAATGCTAATTTTCTCATTAAGGAAATCCCAGCCTTTCCCGGCATCTTCAAATATTCTTACAGATTATCCTGTGCATAGTGTATGCGGCCTGCAGAATACGGCATTTCCCCTAAATGGCACACTGTTTGAAAACGTTCATTTACTTAAACATGTAAAGAAATAGTATTATGAAAAAAGCAATCAGAATTTTAGGCCTGTTCCTGCTCACCTTCTTTGTCATCACGAGCGTCGCGTGTAAAGATGACGACGATCCGGCAGACAATGACTTCTTCGCAGGAACATACAGAGGGAGTATTTCCTATAATGACGGAGGAAGTACCAACACCAGCACCAACGACGGAAGCGTATTTGTAACCAAAATCGCCAGCGGAACCAAGTATAACTTCAGGTTCTCTAACGGCATCCCTGATCTTAACGGTCTTGAATTTCAGAAAACCGGAGATAATTCGCTGGTAATGGTAGGTTCAAACCAAACCGTATATGTACGTATTGACAACAATGATCTGAAAATGTTTTATACGGCTGACGGAAAAACGTGGACCGCCAACTGTAAAAGATAACCAACTTTCATACATATGTTAGACCTGCTTCCCTACTCGTGAGGGAAGCAGGTTTTTTTATTAGGATAACAGCAAATCAATCAGTCAGGCTTCACTCTTTACAGCATCAGTAAGCAGAAATTACGGCTTATGAACTCATTTGTTTAATCTTTTTTTAAGCTGTGATAAACTTTAGTTAAGTTTCTGAAAATCATTTTTCCGGTGTATTTTTTGTCTACCTTTGAATCAAGCAAAAAACAAAAAATAAATTTCTCATGAAAAAATTATTCACTGCAATGGCCTTTGTTTTAGGACTCGGACTTGCCACTGCCCAGCAAACTGCACCTGTTAAAAAAGCTGCTTCTTCCCAGACTGTAAAGACGGTAAAAGCCCGGCAGCCTGCCGCTACTCCCGCAGCCGCTAAATTGAAAAAAGACGGTACACCGGATAAACGGTATAAGGAAAATAAAAAGCTGAAAAAAGACGGCACGCCGGATAAAAGATACAAGTAGACTCAACTCAACCTATTAGTTGTTATTTTCATAATCAAATTTCGTAGAACCGATGACAGACTCATCGGTTTTTTTTATGTCTAATTCCCTGAAACATGCAGGAGATTGTGCGGTTATTTATAAATTTGATGCATGTTACACTTCCTCAAGAAAAAGATAGCCCTTCTGTGGGCCCGAAAACATGTAAGGGATGCTGAAAAATTCAAAAAGAATGCTCCTTCAGACCAGGAAAAGCTGCTGCTCTCCCTGGTTGATACAGCCCGGAAAACCCTCTTCGGAAGGGAACATGAATTTGAAAACATCCATTCTGTAAAAGACTTTCAGGACAGGGTGAGTGTTGCCGATTACGAGAACCTGAAACCCTATATCGAAAGGGTCAAGAGAGGCCAGGCCAACATCCTCTGGACCGGTGTCCCTGAATATTTTGCGAAAACCTCCGGCACGACTTCCGGTTCAAAATACATTCCGATTTCTGCCGAAGGAATGCCTTTTCAGGTGAAAGGGGCACAGAGCGCCCTGTTCCATTATATTGCCCGGAAAGACAATGCAGATTTTGTCAGCGGAAAAATGATCTTTCTGCAGGGGAGCCCTGAGCTTGAGGAAATCTTCGGGATCAAGACCGGCCGCCTCTCCGGCATTGTAGCCCACCATATCCCGGATTACCTTCAGAAAAACAGGCTTCCAAGCTGGGAAACCAATATGATGGAAGACTGGGAGGCGAAGGTGGATAAGATTGTTGAGGAAACAGAAAAAGAAAACATGACGCTGATATCAGGGATTCCGCCATGGCTGATCATGTATTTCGAAAAATTAACGGAAAAGCACGGCAAGAAAATCAGGCAGCTCTTCCCGAACCTTCAGCTGATCGTTACCGGTGGTGTCAACTACGAGCCTTACCGGGATAAGATGGAGGAACTGCTGGGCGGAGCGACAGATATCGTACAGACTTTTCCGGCTTCGGAAGGTTTCTTTGCATTTCAGGATGATTATACGAAAGAAGGATTGCTGCTGCTCACGAATCACGGGATTTTTTATGAATTTATTCCGCTGGAACGTTACGGAAAGCCTGATGCAAAAAGATTAACGCTGGAAGAAGTGGAACTCCATAAGGATTATGCCCTGATTATAACCACAAATTCCGGGCTTTGGGCCTATTCCATCGGTGATGTAGTGCGATTTATTGATAAAGACCCTTACCGGATCCTGGTCAGCGGCAGGACAAAACATTTCACTTCAGCTTTCGGGGAACATGTAATTGCCTTTGAAGTGGAAGAGGCAATGAAGGCGGCGCTGGAAAAACACCCTGCCCATATTACGGAATTCCATCTGGCACCGCAGGTAAATCCCGCAGACGGACTGCCTTACCACGAATGGTTTATTGAGTTCGAAAAAACCCCTGAAGACCTTGCAGCTTTCAGAAATGAGCTGGATGAGCAGATGAGAAAGCGGAATACCTATTACGATGATCTGATTTCCGGAAATATTCTCCGGAAACTGCAGGTTACGCTGCTCAGAAAGAATGCTTTTCAGGAATATGCCAGATCCCAGGGAAAACTCGGGGGCCAGAACAAAATCCCGAGACTTGCCAATGACAGGATGATTGCCGATATATTGGAAATATATAAACTTTAGACATATTTTTTCAATTCCGGAAACATATATTCGAAAAAAATTATAAATTTGAAAAACCTAAAAAATAATAATGAAAGCATCTGTACTTCTAAAATCATCTTTATTGACATCCTTATTTGTAATTTCCTCATGTGCCACGACAAAATATTCTGAAGATATTGCAAAAAATGATTATTCGAATCTGGAGGCAGGAAAGATGTATACGGTAACGATGAAAGACGGCTCGAAAAAACAGAAGATGCTGTTCCGGAATGTAGATGGTGACAACCTCATAGGCACTGCCGGAAAGAAGGACAGTACGGTGGTTACCATTCCTAAATCCAATGTGGCCGCTGTAAAAGACAGCCGTAAAGCAGGGATTACCACGGGTGCTGTAGTTATCGGAGCGGCAGGAGTGGCGGCCCTGGTTCTAAGCGCAACCAGAGTGGATGACTAAGCAGATTTTCATCTTTTAGTTTCTATTTCAACATATCGGTCAAAAAAAATCATGATAAGTATAGCCTCAAATCAATATTTGAGGCTATTTTTGTCTGATGATTCCATTTACTCCGTTACAGACCCTGAAAATTGTCGAATTCAGAAATCTTCTTACCGGAAGGTTTTTTATGGTTTTGGCTTTCAGGATGCTGGCCACATTGCTGGGATGGTGGGTATACCAGCTTACCAAGGATCCTTTTTCAATCGGGCTTATCGGGCTATCCGAAGTTATTCCTGCAGTGAGCTGTGCATTGTATGCAGGCCATGTGATTGACATGAACGAAAAGAAAAGACTGCTGCTCCTCTGCAGTTATGCTTATATTTTCCTGATCGGCCTGCTTCTTATCCCGGCATTTCTTAATGTTGAGATGCATTTTACAGGGCATCAGATTACCTATTTTATTTACGGGGTTATCTTTTTTACCGGAATTGCACGGGCTTTTATCGGCCCTATCGTTCCGGCTATGATTCCTTCCATAGTCAAAAAGGAAAATCTGCCGAATGCCGTAACACTGAATCAGGCAACATTCCTGATTTCCTCTGTATGCGGACATGCAACTGGCGGTTTTCTTATCGGTTACTTTGGGGTTCAATGGACACTGGTAGTCATCATTTCCCTGATATTCCTGGCTTCCCTCTTCTTTTTTCAGTTAAATAAACAGCAGTCCGGATACAAAAAAGAGAATATTAGCGTTATAGACAGTATGCGGGAAGGAATTTCCTATATTTTCAGGACCAAGGAGATCCTGGGAGCACTGTGCCTGGATATGTTTGCGGTCCTTTTCGGAGGTGCCGTTGCCATGATCCCGGTGTATGCTACAGATATTCTGAAAGTAGGAGCAGAAGGTTTTGGACTGCTGAATGCCGCTTCCGATATCGGATCAATGTGCATCATTGCATTGTTATCAGTAATTCCTCTGAAAAAAAATCAGGGAAAAATCTTACTGGTGGCAGTGGCAGGATTCGGTTTGTGCATTATCGGTTTCGGGCTTTCGCATCTGTACTGGCTTTCTTTTATGTTCCTGATGATGAGCGGAATGCTGGATGGGATATCTGTGGTTATCAGAGGCACGATTGTACAGCTGAAAACCCCGGATCATATCAGGGGCAGGGTACTGAGCGTCAACTCCATATTCATTATGTCCAGCAACGAAATGGGACAATTTGAAAGCGGCCTTAGCGCCAAACTATTAGGGGTTGTACGTTCCGTGGTAATCGGAGGAACCATGACGGTACTGATTGCATTGATTGTAGGAAGTACCAATCCCAAACTGAGAAAAATGCAGTATTAAAAGAAGAAATACCCTTTTATTAAATTAATCTTAAAAACTTTAGTTTAAAATTAATATATTGTTATATTTGTAAGATTAAATTTTCCCTTATGAAAAAAACTTTACTCACTTTAATAGTTGTGATGTTCAGCATGTTCACCTATGCGCAGAGCAGCTACCGGAAAACACTGGATTCGAAGGCAGAGAAAATTTCTTCTGCGAAATCCATAGCAGATTACGATAAACTTTTCAACGATTTTTCAGACCTTACAAGAAATCCGGATGCTTACCGCTGGAAGGCTTACTACTATACCGCCCTGGTATTGTATAAAAAGTCGGAATTTCTGTTGGCCTCCAATAAGAAAAGTGATATTTCCTATTTTAACGGACTCGCTAAAAAATATGTAATGGGCAGCCTGTCTGCCATGCCTGACGATAAGGATAACAACGAACTGATGCAGCTGATAACAGAGCAGAACAGCCTGAAGTAAGCAGATCTTTATCTTTAAAACAATTCGAAACATGAAGAAAACACTACTCTTTGTCATTTTTTTATTATCCCATATCCTCTATGCCCAGTATAGTGACTGCGTTACAGCAATGCCTGTCTGCAGCAATGCTAATATTACACTGACGCCCAGCGGTACAGGAAACGTACTGGAAGGTACGGGCTGTATGGGCGGAAAAGAACACAATTCCATCTGGTTTACTTTCAGTACACTGTCAGCAGGTACGCTGACGTTTGTGATCACTCCTGTAGGTACCGTGGATTATGACTGGGCACTTTACGGTCCTAACCAGAACTGTTCGCAGATCCAGACGGCACCTCCTTTGAGATGCTCCTACGATGCGCCGCCGCCCTATCCTACCGGCCTTAACATGACCTCATTGGATACTTCTGAAGGCGCCGGAACCGATAACCTGGGAAACATTTCTGATGGAATGGTGAAATATATCGATGTGCTTCCGGGAGAAGTATATTATCTGCTGGTAGATAATTTTTCGCCGACGGTATCCCAGTTTTCACTGACCTTCGGAGGAACAGCAGGCTTGTTAACGCCTTTTGACGATCCTGTACTACAGCCTTTTCCTTTTATTGTACCCGGACCTAACCACGACGGAAATATAGACATTTGCGGAAATCCTGTGAATTTTGATTTCTCCACACTGAGCGCAGGAATCATCAACGGCAATCCCAATTTTATTGTAAGATACTATACCTCAGCAGCAAATGCCCTGGATAATATCAATCCAATTACCACTCCGGTGGCGGTGAACACCACCACCACTTATCATTATTCGATCTCCTACTCCGATCCTGTAAGCCCTGCCAGCTTCCTGAATCAGTGTAAACAGTTCGGAACGATCAAATTCGTTGACCGGTCATTTAAGCTTACGCCGGCTTCGCTCACCTCCTGTAGCAACAACAACTCAGGAACAGCAATGTATGACCTGACCACGGCGACCATTGGCGCTACACCGAATCTTACGCTGAAATACTATCCTTCCCTTCCGGCATTGAACGCAGGAGTGAATGAAATTACCAACCCTTATCAGTATGTGGCTGCTGCAGGATCTGCTTTTGTAAAGGCAACCAACCAATACGGATGTACGGATATTACAGAGATCAAACTTAACTTCCATCCGCTGGTAACCACTATAGATGCCACTTTAAGGTCATGTTACCTTGAGGCAAATCCTACAACGGCTATGTTTAATCTCACCAACGCTTTGGTAACCAACGATACGGGAATAACAAAGTCCTATTATCCATCCATGGCAGATGCCGTAGCAGGAACCAACCCTATTCCCGATCCTCAGAATTATGTCTCTCCTAACGGGGTTGCGTATGTGAAGGTTACGAATTCCAACCAGTGCTACCGGGTTGCTAAAGTGACGCTGATTGTATTGCCGCCTGTATATTCCACGATCCTTGAAGACAAGATCATCTGTATGGAAGACACGACTACGTTGGATGCAGGTCCCGGATTTACCGCCTACAAATGGAGCACGGGAGCAACGGCACAGACCATCAGCAATGTTACGGTAGGGACCTATTGGGTAGAGCTTACTACAGGAACCTGCGTGACCAGACAGGGCGTAAAAGTGTATGCTTCCGAGCAGCCTGTAATTTCTGATGTTGACATCACCAGCACCAGCATTACCGTAAATGTTATAGGCGGAACCGCACCTTACAAATATTCCATTGACGGAATCAACTGGCAGGACTCAAACATCTTCCAGAACGTAGCACGGGGCGATCACATGATTTATGTGAAAGACGCTTATGATTGCGAACCGATTACCATTACCGTGGTCGTACCGCATCTGGTAAACGTGATTACACCAAACGGCGATGGAGTGAACGACGTGATCGACTATTCCGGCCTGGCAAGCAAGCAAAACCTGATCCTGAGCATTTATGACCGGTATGGCGTAAAAGTAGGACAGGCCGATAAGACCAACGGATACAAATGGGACGGAACCACTTTAGGTAAAAAAATACCTACCGGAACCTACTGGTATTCCGTAACCTGGAATGAGAATGACAAAAAAAATACACCGATTAAATTCTCAGGATGGGTACTGGTTAAAAACAGGGAGTAATCCCAATCTATAGGAAACCGCTTTTCAAGCGGTTTTTTTTGCCATTTTACATCAAACAATATTAAAATAGTTATATAATGAAGAAGCTATTACTGTTGAGTATATTATTTTTATCTCAATTTCTTTTTTCGCAATCGGATTGTGCTACCGCATTATCTGTCTGCGGAAACGCAGGCCAGTCCTATACTCCCAGCGGACACGGAGCAGTACAGGAAGCTCCTCTGGGCGGATGCCTGAATTCTGAACATTATTCCGTATGGTATAAATTTACCATTGCGACGGGAGGGACATTAACTTTTGTCATCAATCCTAATAACAGCAGTACAGATTACGACTGGGCGGTCTTCGGGCCCAATGTACAGTGCGGAAGCTTGGGGACGCCTATCAGATGTTCGTATGCAGGTTCCGGAGGACCTACAGGACTCAATATGACTTCCCTTGACACCTCAGAAGATGCCGCCATGGATAATCTAGGAGATCCTGCAGATCGTTTCGTGAAGTACTTAGACGTATTACCCGGTGAAACCTATTATCTTATTGTGGACAATTTCTCATCGAATACCACAGGGTTTACACTGGAATGGGGAGGGACTGCTGAACTGGCATCACCTTACAATGATCCCGTTTTAACACCAAATCCGTTTGTTGCGCCAGGAAATCCAAGTGCGACGCCGGGAGGACCCCGTGAAATCGTACAGTGCCAGCTTCCAACGACTTTTGATTTCAGCACACTGACCACGGGAATTGTTAACGGGAACCCTAATTTTGTGGTAACTTATCACTACACCTCAAATGACGCCCTTACAATCGCCAATTCCATTACGGCACCTGTTACCGTAAATGGTACCGACATTTATTATTACAGCATCCATTATCAGGATCCTGCCAATCCCAATAACCCGATCAACAATTGTACACAGACCGGTTCTATCAAGTTTGTGCCCGGAAATATAGTTCCCAATAATGCTACGCTTACGGTCTGCAACTACAACAACTCCGGACTGGGTATTTTTAACCTTACATCGGCAAGTGTCTATACGCCGACAACCGGAGTCACCAAAAAATACTATCCTACCCTGGCGGATATGAATGCGGGGACAAATGAAATTTCCAATCCGGCAACTTATTCATCTACTGCCCCGAAGACCATCTATGTGAAAATCAATACCGATCAGGGATGTTATGGAGAGGCTGAAATCTCACTGCAGTTTTTTGCTCCGCTACCGGCCGTGAATGTAACCATAAAGTCATGTAACAACAACAATGCAGGAACAGGTGTTTTTGACCTGACTGCAGCTGATGTTTACCCTCCGGGCGGTGTTACTAAAAAATACTATACTTCCCTGGCAGATCTGAGTACCGGCAGCAATGCCATTGCAAACCCTGCCGCTTATACATCTGCGGCCCCGAAAACGATTTACGTGCAGGTGGTTACTCCACAGGGATGTACCGGGCAGTCGGAAATTTCACTGCAGTATTACCCGGTAGTTACGGTTACGGAAGCCACACTGGAATCATGTTTTATTGATACGGCTGTTACCACCGCTTCTTTTAATCTTACCCAGGCTAACGTAACTTCACAGACGGGAGTGGTAAAGACCTATTTTGCTACCCAGGCAGATGCGCTGGCAGGAACTAATCCGATTGCCAATCCATTAGCCTATATCACCACAACCGGAGCAGGATATATAAAAGTAACCGACGGAAACAACTGCTTCGCTATTGCCAAAGTCAATCTTAAGGTATTGCCTCCGGTAAAATCCAATGTCCTGACAGACAAAATCATTTGTATTGAAGACACTACCATCATGGATGCCGGGCCCGGATTTGACGGATATGAGTGGAGCACAGGCGCAACCACCCAGTCGATTTCCAATGTGACCGCCGGTGCCTACTGGGTGAAACTGAAAACAGGAAACTGCTGGACCCTGCAGGAAGTAAAAGTATTTGCTTCTGCACAGCCCGTTATTACCAATATTGAGATCACCAATGATTCATTTACGGTAACCGTAAGCGGAGGGAAAGCTCCTTATCAGTATTCACTGGACGGAATCAATTGGCAGGACTCGAATACTTTCACAGGGCTTCCGAGAGGAGAAAACAAAGTCTATGTGAAAGATGCCTACGATTGTAACCCGATCGATGTACAGGTAACGGTACCGAACCTTATCAATGCGATTACCCCGAACGGAGATAACGTTAATGATTATGTAGATTATTCAGCGCTGGCTTACAAGAAAAACCTGGTCCTGAATATCTATGACCGGTACGGAAACAAGCTGTATACGGCAGACAAAGTAAGGGATTATAAATGGGACGGAACTTCCGGCGGTAAAAAAATCCTTACCGGAACCTACTGGTATACCATTACTTGGAACGAGAATGACAAAAACAGCACGCCAACCCAATACAGCGGCTGGATTCTGGTAAAAAATATAAAATAAACGCTTTTTCAGATCAAAAAAAATCACTCCGGAACCGGGGTGATTTTTTTATGCACCATTCTAAAGCCTTTCAATACTGGCATTTTATAACTTACTAACAATTTGGCGTCTCCGCTGAATTTACTTTCCAAAAAAACTATCTTTGCATTATTATGGCGCAGAAAGAAACTTTATCTTCATTGACGAACGGAAACTTTGCAAAAGAGCTCTCTATTGCGGACGGTAAAATGCCGCCCAATGCCCTGGAATTCGAGAGACTGGTGATCGGTACTTTTTTAATTGATAAAAAAGGGCTCGACCATTCCATAGACCTGCTGACTCCCGAGGTATTTTACGATCCCCGGCACCAGGTCATTTTCTCCACCATCCTGAAATTATACGAAGGCAACCAACCCGTCGATCTGATGACCATCATCCAGGACCTGAAAAAAGAAGGCCGGCTGAACCTGGCCGGGGGAGACCATTATATCATTGATCTTACAATGGGGGTCAGCTCATCTGCCCACATAGAATACCATGTACGGGTAATCCTTGAAAAATACATTTTAAGAAGCCTCATCAATGTTTCAGCAAATGTGATCGATGCTTCCTATAAAGAATCCACCGATGTTTTTGAACTGCTGGATAAAGCGGAACAATCCTTTTTCGAAATCACCAACGGAACCATAAAAAAAGGTTTTGATACAGCCAACTCCCTGGTCAAGCAGGCTATTGAGACCATCAAATCCCTTAAAGACAAAGAAGGGCTCTCCGGGGTGCCTTCCGGATTCCGGGATGTTGATAAAGAAACCGGTGGCTGGCAGAATTCAGACCTTATCATCATCGCGGCACGTCCGGCGATGGGGAAAACGGCTTTCCTGCTTTCCATGGCAAGAAACATCGCTGTAGGACATAAAATCCCGATGGCCCTATTCTCGCTCGAGATGGCTTCAGTACAGCTTATCACCAGGATGATTGCCTCTGAAACAAGGATTTCTTCTGAAAAACTGAGAAAAGGAACCCTGGATGACGAAGAGTGGCAACGGCTGTTCTCCAATGTATCAGAACTGGAAAATGCGCCATTGTATATCGACGAGACACCGTCCCTTTCCATCTTTGATTTCCGGGCCAAATGCCGGAGGCTGGTTATGCAGCATGGCGTAAGAATCATCATGGTGGATTACCTTCAGCTGATGACTGCCGGAAGCGGCGGGAAAGGCGGCGGAAACAGGGAACAGGAAATTTCGATGATTTCCCGGTCCTTAAAAGCGATTGCCAAAGAACTTAACGTTCCGGTAATTGCCCTCTCCCAGCTTTCCCGTAGTGTGGAAACCCGTCCCGGAAAAAGACCGCAGCTTTCCGACCTGAGGGAATCCGGGGCCATTGAGCAGGATGCGGATATTGTATCTTTCATTTTCAGACCCGAGTATTATAAAATTACGGTGTGGGATAATGACGATGAAGGGCAGGAAACCTCTACTGAGAATCAGGCTGAACTTATTATTGCAAAACACAGGAATGGCGCCACGGCAGATGTCCGCCTCTCATTCCTTAAACATTTTGCCAAATTCGCAGACATTGAAGCAGCTTTCGACGGGGGTTCGGGGGGTTACCCTTCCGGCTTCGGATCCGGTGAGCCGAGTGGCTTTGATAAAATCAAAACAACCATACAACCCGGTGCTGCCTTTGATCTTCCGGGCAGTTCCCAGGTATCAGGATCTTCCATGAATGATTTCGATGACGATGACGACTTTCCTTTTTAACGTATAATTCAGGCCGCCCCCGGTTAATAAGAAGAAAGTTGAGAATAGAAATATATACAGACGGAGCCTGCAGCGGAAACCCCGGAAAAGGCGGGTACGGAATTCTGATGCGCGTACCTGAGAAAAACTATCAGAAAACATTTTCAAAAGGTTTCCGCAAAACAACCAACAACAGAATGGAGCTCCTCGCTGTAATTACGGCACTCGAAAAACTGAAATCCCCGGATAACGATATCCATATTTATACCGACAGCAAATACGTATCGGATGCCATCAACCAGAACTGGCTGGCCGGCTGGATCAGAAGAGGATGGAAAAACGTAAAAAATCCCGATCTCTGGCAGCGGTTTGCAAAGCTGTATGTCGTCCATCAGCCTAAAATGCACTGGATCAAAGGCCATGCCGGACATTTTGAGAATGAATTATGTGATAAGCTGGCCGTTACCGCTGCTGCCTCACCCAGCCTTGAAACCGACACTTACTTTGAAAACCAGGAGAACAACAGCTTATTCTGATTGATCAGTACGGTACACTACCATCCCGATTAAAATCTTTCAGCATTTTCCCTTTTCATTTATCATTTATAATAAAATAAACATCATATCCGGTAAAATTAATATGGAATACCTGTTTTTTGATTAGGAATTAATATCTTTGGGGTTTAAATTCTAAAACCGCAATACATGGATAAAAAACTACTTGCTTGTTTTATTCTGCTATTATCCCTTTTTTCAGGAAAAATTTCAGCTCAGACCTATCAGCTGACGGGAAATCCGGTAAATACGGCAGGATGGGACGTTGTACCTTCAGCCGCAGTTAACGGTGACTTTATACAATTGACTGCAGATCAGACTTCACAGGTAGGCGGGATTAAGCTGAATGCCCCTATCAACCTTAAATTCTGTGATAAATGGCGGGTGGAATTTGATTTCAGGATTGACGGAAACGGTACGACCAGCTATGGCCGGGGTGACGGTTTCGCTTTCTGGTACCTCGCCAATCCTCCGGCTTCCTATACCCAGGGCGGCGGCCTGGGGATCCCGGCCAATTCTACCGGTCTGATGGTGGGTTTTGATATTTTCAACAACAGCACTGAAGGCCAGATGAGTAAAGTGCATGTGCTCTACGGAACCAACAATACTGCCGGCTCCAATATTGAATACAACAATACGCCCGGAAGTACCTTCCACACGGCAGATCTCAATCCTACCCAGCCCTTTGTGGGAGCTACCTACAAACACGTTGAAGTACTTGGACAGGTGAATCCTGCAGCACCTACCAGCTGGATCATTACCATCAAGATTGACGGCACTACTGTAGTAAACCAGTCTTTTGCTCCTTCCGGAGCAGCTGCCGGAATGACGCAAGGATATTTCGGCTTTTCAGCATCTACCGGAGCAGCGAGTGCGAGACACTCTATTAAGAATGCAAAAATCTATACGGATAAAGTAGCCATTAACCAGAATTCCGTTTCGGCAAGCGTATGTCCGAATCCGGGAACAGGCCAGGGTACGGTTAACCTCACGTCTTACCAGAGCCAGTTTGTAACCAATCCGGCCAATTATACCTTTACTTACAGCGTTGGCGGAATCCCAGTTACCAATCCTGCAAACTTCCAGTTCAGCGGAAACACTACCGTTTCCGTCCTGGTGAAAGACAATGCCGGTGTATTATGCGATAACCCGGATGCGAAAATCATCCTGTCGCTCTCACCTTTTACCGCTACTCCTGCTACCCTTACAGCCTGCAACAACAACAATGCAGGCACTGCCACCTATAACCTCTCGCTTGCCAATGTGAATGAGCCGGCAGGATCTACCAAAGTATATTATGCAACAATGGCCCAGCTTAATGCAGGAAGCAATCCGATTACCAACCCAAATGCATATGTTTCAGCTGCGGGCACCGTATACGTGAAAGTAACAACGCCACAGGGATGCGTAGGCTCGGCTCCGATTACGCTTGCCTTCTATCCTACAATTCCGGCCACTGATGCATCCCTCGAATCGTGCTTTATAGATACGGCTCCGACCACAGCTTCATTCAACCTCTCATCAGCCAACGTAACCACTGCAACAGGGATTGTAAAAACATACCACACCACCATGGCAGATGCCATGACAGGCAATAACTTAATTCAGTTTTTCACCGCTTATATTTCAACTTCTTCAACAGTTTATGTGAGGATTACCAACACAGCAGGATGTTTTGTAATTGCTAAAATCACGCTGAAAGTGCTTCCTCCCGTTTATTCTTCCGTCCTTAAAGATAAAACCATCTGTATCGATGAGAAAACCACCCTTGACGCAGGGCCGGGATTCAATGCTTACCTTTGGAATACGGGCGCGACAACCCAATCGATCACCAATGTTTCGCCAGGTCTATACTGGGTACAGTTGAAAACCGGAACCTGTACTACGACACAGACCGTAAAAGTAAATCCTGCCCCTCAGCCTGTTATCGCCAGCATTGATATCAATAATACAACATTAACGATAAACGTTACAGGAGGAAAAGCCCCTTACCAGTATTCACTGGATGGCGTAAACTGGCAGAATTCCAATGTATTTACCGGGCTTCCGAGAGGAGAAGCAGTGGTATACGTAAAAGATGCTTACAACTGTACCGCAATTCATGTACAGGTTACCGTGCCGAATTTAATCAACGTCATTACTCCGAACGGAGACAACAAGAATGATGTTATCGATTATTCCGCTCTTGCCTATAAGAAGAATCTGGTGTTCACCATATATGACCGGTACGGAAATAAGTTATATGAAGCGGATAAGCTCAGAAACTTTAAGTGGGACGCTACCACCGGAGGGAAAAAAGTAGCTACCGGAACGTATTGGTACACCATCACCTGGAATGAAAATGACAAGAACGGTACTCCAACAAAATACAATGGCTGGATACTGGTTAAGAATATACAATAAATACAGTAAAAGATCATCCGGCTTCCGGATGGTCTTTTTATTTCATACGCGGGAGATGGTCTTTACCCAAAAACCGCTACCTTTTACAATCAATGTATAACACCGGACATCTTTTTTAAAACTATATCAACTGTAAAACCTGTTAAATTTTGAAAACAACCTGTAAACGTTATCAAATGAAAAAAAACTACCTATTATTACTTTTCATTCTTCTTTGCGTTATTTCCAATCCTGTTTCAGCACAAACCTATCAGCTTGCCGGAAACCCGGTCAATACTACAGGATGGACAATGGTTTCACCCACCATTGTAAATACGGATTTTGTCCAGCTTACCCCGGATACCAATAACCAGTCCGGATCAATACGCCTGAACGATCCCATCAACCTGAAATACTGCGATAAATGGAGGGTGGAATTCGACTTCAGAATGGATTCCAATCAGACTGCCAACGGTGATGGCCTTGCTTTCTGGTATCTGGCCAATCCACCGGTTGCCAGCGTATTGGGTTCAGGGCTTGGGGTTTCACAAAATGCCATTGGCCTTGTGGTAGGATTCGATACATACAACAATACGACGACCGCAGTAATGAGTAAGGTACACGTTGGTTACGGACAGATAGTAAATACAACCGACACCAACAATGTGGAATTTTTCAATACGCCCGGAAGCTCTTTCCATTCCCCCGATATGAATACTTCCCTTCCTTTTCAGGGAACCAACTATAAACATGTGGAAGTAAATGCCCAGGTAGACCCCGCCGCTCCGGCCAACTGGATCATCAGGATCACCATCAACGGTACCCTGATCTGCAACCAGTCTTTTGCACCCGCAGGAGCTGCCGCTGCAATGACCGTAGGATACTTTGGGTTTTCGGCCTCTACAGGAGGAAACCGGTCCAGGCATTCTATCAAAAATGTTAAGGTCTATGTTGACAAAGTCCCTTTGCTGACGACTGCCATTACAAAAAACATCTGTCCTGAGCCTACCGGAATGGCGACTATTGACCTTACCCAGCTCAACTCACAGCTCACAGCAAGCCCTTCCAGTTATAATTTCACCTATTATATTACCGGAAGCGGTACCCCGATTGCCAATCCTGCAAATTTCCAGTATAGTGCGGATACCAATATCTCGGTAGTCATCAAAGACCCTACTTCGGTATTATGCGATAATAATGACGCTACCATTGCCCTTAAAGTTGCTCCTGTCGTTACGACAACGGATGCACTGCTGAGAACCTGCTTCCTAGAGGCCACCCCGTCAAAAGGTATTTTTGATCTGACCACGGCTCCGGTAATAGGTACCTCCACGGGAATTACAAAAAAATACTACCCTTCTTTAACGGATGCCCAGAACCAGACTAACGAAATTATGATGCCCGGGACCTATACGGCTCCTACCGGTGTTGTTTACATCAGGGTAACGAACAGTGCCGGATGTTTCAGTATTGCCAAGGTTACCCTGGAAGTCATTCCTCCTGTCTTTTCCACGGTGCTGGAAGACAGGATCATCTGTATGGAGAACAAAGCTACCCTGGACGCAGGTCCCGGATTTACAAGCTACGAATGGAGCACCGGTGCTACCTCGCAGACGATCACCAATGTAGGCGTAGGAACCTATTGGGTGAAACTGAAGAGCGGACAGTGTACGGTTACCCAATCTGTTAAAGTGTATGCTGCCCAACAGCCTGTGATCTCCAGTGTAGATATTTCCAGCACCACCGTTACGGTTAATGTTAATGGTGGAACAGCGCCTTATAAATATTCTATTGACGGGATCAACTGGCAGGATTCCAGTGAATTTAAAAATGTACCGAGAGGAGATGTTAAAGTGTATGTAAGAGATGCCTATAACTGCGAGCCGATTACCGTTACGGTAGTAGTTCCTAACCTCATCAACGTTATCACACCGAATGGCGACGGTGTCAATGACGGCATCGATTATTCTGCGCTGGCCTCAAAACAAAACCTGGTATTCAGTGTATTCGATCGTTATGGGACACAGATGCACAGCGCCAGCAAACTGAACCGCTACAAATGGGACGGAACGGTAGGCGGAAGAAAAGTTCCTACCGGAAGTTACTGGTTCTCCGTTTCATGGAATGAAAATGACAGAAACAGCACACCGGTAAAATATTCCGGCTGGATTCTGGTAAAAAACAGGGATTAACGCAAATAACCATTCCACATATTTTTAAAAGGGATCACTTCAATGTATTTTGGAGTGATCTTTTTTTGGACCGGACAACAGGAAGTATGATCATCCCGCCCTAATTTTGTCCCTTTCGGCCCGGTTAATTCGTATTCTATTCTTACATTTGTGATATGAATTATTTGGAGGCTTTGGGCAGAAGATATTCTGTAAAGAAATTTAACGGGGAAATTATTCCTCAGGAGGTCCTCTACCCTATTCTGGAATCAGGAAAACTCTCGGCAAGTTCCCTGGGCCTCCAGCCCTATAAGATACTGGTGGTAGAAAGTGAAATGATGAAACAGAAGCTGATTCCTGCTTTCTATAATCCGTCTCAGATCTCCACCTGCTCCCATTTGATTGTACTGGTTTCAAAAAAGATGCTCGAAGAAAACTATGTCGACGGATATTTCAGGCATATCTCCGAAGTAAGGGGTATGCCGGCTGAATCATTGGATCCTTTCCGGAAAAGCATCAGCCAGCATATCGATCAGAAAAGCCGGGATGAACTTTTTCACTGGGCAGAAAAACAATCCTATATTGTGCTGGCCAATCTGATGTATGCTGCCGCTCTTGAAAATGTAGACACCTGCCCTATGGAAGGGTTTCGCCAGGACACCATCGAAGAACTGTTGGAAACCGATCCCGAAACCGAGAAAGTCACCGTTACCCTTGCTTTGGGATACCGTTCGGAAGAAGATCATTTCCAATATCTGAAAAAAGTAAGAAAACCAAACGAAAAATTGTTTAAATTTATTTAAATATTGAGATTGTACCTAAACTAAGCCTAATGATAAAAGCGGATGTATTAGTAATCGGTTCCGGAATTTCGGGACTTTCCTATGCCATTAAAATTTCGGAACAGCTTCCTGATGCAAAAATCATCATTGTTACCAAGTCCGACGAAGACGAAAGCAATACCAAATAT
This sequence comes from uncultured Chryseobacterium sp., assembly GCF_913776365.1. GTDB lineage: Bacteria > Bacteroidota > Bacteroidia > Flavobacteriales > Weeksellaceae > Chryseobacterium. Next base: position 106,468 of record NZ_CAJYMO010000318.1, read on the forward strand.
GCCCAGGGCGGCCTTGCTGTAGTCACCGACTCCAAAAATGATAATTTCGACAAACATATAGAAGATACCATGCGTGCCGGAGACGGCGAAAACAAAAGGGATGTGGTGGAAATGGTCGTGAAGGAAGCGCCGGCCAGATTCAACGAAATCGTGGAATGGGGCGCCAACTTCGATATGAAAAACGGCGAATTTGCTTTAGGCAGGGAAGGCGGCCATACCGAAAACAGGATTGTCCACCACAAAGACATCACCGGATTCGAAATTGAACGAGCCTTGCTGGAAACCGCCAATAAAAGTGAAAACATAGAAATTCTGGATCATCATTATGTGATCGATATCATTACCCAGCACCACGTTCCGGGAAAAGAGCTTAATGAGGGGGACATTCACTGCTATGGTGCCTACATCCTGGATGAGAAATCAAAAAAAATCAAGAAAATCACCTCTAAGATAACGCTGGCCGCTACCGGAGGGGCCGGACATGTCTATAAAAACACCACCAACCCAACGATTGCTACCGGAGACGGTATTGCATTTGTGGCCCGCGCCAGGGGTAAGGTATCCAATATGCAGTATTACCAGTTTCATCCCACCGCGCTCTACAGTAAGATCGACGGCATGCTGTTCCTGATTTCGGAGGCCGTACGCGGAGACGGTGCGAAGCTGAGAACCAAAAGAGGTGAAAAATTCATGCATAAATATGACGGGCGCGAGGAACTGGCCTCCAGGGATATCGTAGCACGGGCCATTGATGCGGAAATGAAAATTACCGGTGATGAATATGTAGGACTCGACTGCCGCGATATGAATCAGCAGAAATTCCTGGAACACTTTCCGAACATTTATAAAAAGTGCAGGAAAGAAGGGATTGACCCTTTTACCCAGCTCATTCCTGTAGTTCCGGCCTGCCATTACCTGATGGGCGGTATCGAAGTAGACCGTGACGGGCAGTCTTCCATAAGAAACCTTTTTGCCGTTGGCGAATGTACGAATTCCGGCCTTCATGGCGCCAACCGGCTGGCTTCGAATTCCTTGTTGGAAGGTTTGGTATTCGGACACAATGCTGCTATGAAAACCGTCGAACTGCTCAATGAAAACCATTTTAACTTTGATGACCTGAAAGCGGTTCCGGAATGGAATGAAGAAGGCATGAAGATCATGGATGAAATGGTAATTGTTTCATACCTCAGGAAACAGCTTCAGGAAATGATGAGCGATCTGGTAGGAATTGTACGGAGCAACCGCCGTCTGAACATGGCCCTGCAGAAACACCAGGAGATTGCAGCAGCCGTAGATGAAATTTACCACTATTCCATTCTTTCGCCCCAGCTTTCCGAATTAAGAAACCTAACCACCGTAGCCCACCTCATCATCACCCAGTCGATGGAGATGAAAGAGAATAAAGGCGCATTTTACAATAAAGATTTAGCTTAAAAAGCATTACAGGATATGAAAAGACCGGCATACGCTACTGATAAAGCATTAAAGCAGTTCATTAAAAATGCACTGGAAGAAGATATTCAGGAAGGCGATCATTCTACGCTTTCCACCATACCCAAGGATTTGGAACAAAGCGCAAAACTTCTGGTAAAACAGCACTGCATCCTCGCAGGGGTAGAGCTTGCTGAAATTATTTTTAAGACCTTCGATAAGGATCTGAAGATAGAAACCTTCGTGAAAGACGGGGATGCCGTAAAAGAGGGGGACATTGCTTTTATTGTAACAGGAAGCGCAAGGTCGATTCTTTCTACAGAAAGACTGGTCTTGAACTGTATGCAGCGAATGAGCGGTATTGCTACCCTTACCCACGACTGGGATTCCAGATTGGTCGGAACCAGGACCAAGCTCTTAGATACCCGGAAAACCACGCCCAATTTCAGGATTTGTGAAAAATGGGCCGTGGCCATCGGCGGCGGAACCAATCACCGCTATGGGCTCTATGATATGATCATGCTGAAAGATAACCATATCGACTATAATGGAAGCATTACCAATGCCGTAAAAATGGCCAAGGAATACATCAAAAAAAATAAGAAAAAGCTGAAGATCGAAGTAGAAACCCGCAACCTTGAAGAAGTGAAAGAAGCCATCAGGGCAAAAGTTGACAGGATCATGCTTGATAATATGGATATACCTACCATGGCAAAGGCCGTACAGATGGTGAACGGATCTTGCGAAACAGAAGCTTCCGGCGGAATCACCCGGGATCAGCTGAAGGAAATCGCGTCTACCGGCGTTACCTATATTTCTGCAGGCGCTCTCACCCATTCTGCAGCTAATATGGATTTGAGCCTTAAAGCAGTGAAATAAAGTTGAATTTTCAACAGTAATAATTATATTTTGTTAAAAAATCAATAATGTGATTTTTTTCATATGAATTCTCAATTATTATTCAATACATTGTAAATCAATTTCTTAAATCTTATTAAGATTCAGTAAAAATTAACATAAAGTTAATATTAGTTAAATTTTATTTCCTCAATTTTGCAGAAAATTTAAATCCAACTATTACTAACGATTATGAAATTAATCAACAAATCAATGCTAACTGCGATAATCACCTTATCTACGGCTAGTGTTTATTATGCACAACAGGTTCAGGATACTGTAAATGATACAAGATCCAAGGACATTGAACAGGTTGTACTAACAGGGGTTGCTGACATTGCCAAAGACAGAAAGACGCCTGTAGCAGTTTCAACGATCAAGGAAGCTCAGATTGTCGAAAGATTAGGAAACCAGGAATTCCCTGAGATCCTAAAAACAACACCTTCTATTTACTCTGCTAAAGGTGGTGGTGGATTTGGAGATGGCCGTTTGAATATTAGAGGATTTGATACAAATAACACTGCTGTAATGATTAATGGTGTACCCGTTAATGATATGGAAGGTGGTACCGTATATTGGTCAAACTGGGCCGGTCTGTCTGACGTTACTTCTGCAATGCAAATCCAGAGAGGTTTGGGTTCTTCGAAATTAGCTATCGCATCTGTTGGTGGTACTATTAATATCATTACGAGAGCTGCTGATAAGAAGAGAGAAGGTAATGTAACTGTAGGATTAGGTAATAATGGATATTTAAAAACTTTATTTTCCTACAACACGGGTAAAAATGATAAAGGATGGTCTACATCTTTCTTAATGAGCAGAACTGCAGGTAGTACATATATTGATGCGAGTGAATTTGAAGCATATAACTATTATTTTGCATTAGGTTTCCAACCAAATAAAAAACATGATTTTCAGTTTACTTTTACTGGAGCACCACAATGGCACATGCAAAATTTCCAGAGCAGAATTGATAAATTCATTCAATATGGAAATGGTGTTGACGAACCTAACAGAAGATATAATTCTAACTGGGGAATGCTGAATGGTGAGGTAATGTCTCAATCTGTAAACTTCTATAGCAAACCGGTAGCTTCTATTAACTGGGATTGGAACATCTCTGAAAAATCAAAGTTATCTACAGTAGGATACGCATCTTGGGGTAGAGGTGGAGGAACTGGTGTGATGGGAAGCATTAATGGATCCAATATCAATAACTTACCTAAAAGCTCAGAAGGCCTTATTCGATTTGATGATATTGTTAGATGGAACCAAGGACAAAATGTGATCTGGGATCCTACCGTAGGAAACAACACAGGAATCAACAAAATAAATGCTACACCAGGTATTGCAACAAGATCAAATGGATTAACAAGAAGAGCAAGCATAAATTCTCATGACTGGTATGGTATCCTTACAAACTTCCAGCATAAAATTAATGAGAACTGGAATTTTTCAGCAGGATTTGATGGAAGATATTATTATGGATATCACCCAGGAGTATTAACAGAACTTTGGGGTAATACAAAATATATTGAAAAAGACAATAAAAACATTCCTGCCGGATATGATGTTACTCTAGTACAGGACCCGACACCTTCTGCAAATCCGTTTGTAAAAGCTGTTAAAGATGAGTCTCAGATCGTTTATAGAAATTACAACGGTGAAGTTTTATGGGGTGGTATTTTTGGACAGTTAGAATATACCAATGACAAAATTTCAGCATTCATTCAGGGATCTGCTTCAGAACAAGGATATAGCAGAATTGATAACTGGATTATTGATGGAGTTACAGTTCAGCAAGGTCAGGTTGTAAATACAAAAACTCCAATGAAATTCCTTTTTGGGTTTAATGCAAAAGGAGGTGTAAATTACAACATCGATGGACAGAATAATGTCTTTGTTAACTTAGGATATTATTCTAAGCAACCGAACTTCTTTGCTGTTTACAATTCACCGCTTGCACCAGACAACAACAGTGTAAATCCTCTTATTAACACAAGAGACGGTAGAGCAACAGGTAACCAACAGATTGTAAACCCTTTATTAACTAATGAAAAAATTGCTTCTGCTGAAGTTGGATATGGATTTAGAAGTGGAATTTTTAATGCCAATGTAAACCTTTATTATACTTCATGGAAAGATAGATACCAAAGATTTTCGAATTTACCAGGTATTGCTATCAACCCATCATTACCAGCAACCGGAACTAACCTTTATAACAGACCATATGCAAATATGACTGGTATTCAGGAAATTCATATGGGAATAGAATTTGAAGGAAGCTTGAAAGCTACGGATTATTTAACATTTAATGGTATGTTCTCTGTAGGAGACTGGCATTATAAAGGTAATCCAACAGGAAACCTATTCGACGAGAACGGAACTCCAATCAGCTTCAATGGCAGCACAGATGTTGTTTTTGCTTTAGATAAAGTGAAGGTTTCTGATGCAGCACAAACTACAGCATCTTTAGGATTTACTTTAAAGCCTGTTAAACCTTTGAGTATTTTTGGAACATGGAATTATGCTAATAATTATTTTGGTTTGATCAATTTTAACAGAGATTATCTGATTGAAAATGGTGTTGTGAAAGATGCGGCAAAGAATGGAGCACTGAAATATCCTCATTTTCACCTTTTTGATCTCGGAGCATCATATAAGTTTGATTTCAAAAATGGTCAAAGTCTGACATTGACAGGAAATGTTTATAACTTATTTGATACTACTTATATTTCTGATGGTAAATCAAGTATCCGTAATGGAGATTCAAATGCAACCAATCAGAATTGGAAAGGTATTGATACAGCCAACCAAGTATATTTTGGATTTGGTAGAACATGGTCAGCAGCACTTTCTTATAGATTTTAATAAACAACATTAGATTTTATAAATACCCATCCCGGCTTTTCGCCGGGATTTTTGTTATCTTTGTGTACTCGAAAAAAGAAAAAATAGATTATGGAATTTTACAACATTTTGCTCAATGCCCACAAAGGAATCGGATACCTGGAACTTCTGTTGGTGACCCTATTCGTAATTGCCCTTCTGGGGACCATGTTTGGCTTCAGTGGAAAGGTAAACGGTTTCCTGAAGAAAACCACCCTCTTCACCATGATTTTCTTCCACGTGCAGTTCCTGGCCGGCCTTGCCCTGCTGTTTGTTTCTCCCGGCGTGAAAGCAGCGATGTCTTCAGGGACCCTGATGAGTGATGCGTACTCCAGGTTCCAGTATGTAGAGCATCCGGTTTCCATGCTGATTGCAGCCATCCTGATGACCGTGGTTCACAAAAAAGTAAAAACCAATCCTACCCTTTCTTTAGGCATTGTCATCATGGGACTGATTGCCGTAGGTTTATTTGCATTAGCGTTCCCATGGACAAGAGTCTTCGGGGCATAATATAATAAATAACTTTATAAATTTTTATTCATCAATGAAAGTAGCTGTAGTAGGTTCAACAGGAATGGTTGGCCAGGTTATGCTGAAAGTTCTGGAAGAAAGAAACTTCCCTGTCACTGAATTAATCCCGGTAGCCTCCGAGAAATCCGTAGGAAAGAAGGTGAAGTATAAACAGGAAGAATTCACCATTGTCAGCATGAAAGACGCTATAGCTGCCAAACCTGATATCGCGATCTTCTCTGCCGGAGGTTCCATTTCCCTGGAATTTGCCCCGCTTTTTGCCGAAGCAGGAACGACGGTGATTGACAATTCCTCTGCCTGGAGAATGGATCCGGATAAAAAGCTGGTGGTGCCGGAAATCAATGCCGGTGTACTCACCAAAGATGACAAGATCATTGCCAACCCAAACTGTTCCACCATTCAGCTGGTGATGGTATTAGGCCCGCTGAATAAAAAATACGACCTGAAAAGGGTAATCGTTTCTACCTACCAGTCGGTAACGGGAACCGGAAAAGCTGCCGTAGACCAGCTGAACGGGGAAATTTCCGGTGATGCATCCGTTACCAAGGTATATCCGCACCAGATCTTCAAGAATGCCCTTCCGCACTGCGATGTTTTTGCGGATGACGATTACACGAAAGAGGAAATCAAACTGATGAAGGAGCCGAAGAAAATCCTGGGTGACGATACCTTTAACCTTACCGCGACAGCTGTAAGGGTTCCGGTACAGGGAGGACATTCGGAAAGTGTGAATATTGAATTCGAAAATGAATTTGATCTTGACGAGGTTAGAAAGATTCTATCCGAAACGCCGGGTGTTGTGGTGGTAGACAATGTTAAAAAGAATGAATACCCGATGCCGCTGTACTCGGAAGGCAAGGATGAGGTGTTTGTAGGAAGGATCAGACGGGACCTTTCACAACCCAAAACACTCAATCTCTGGATTGTGGCAGACAACCTCCGGAAAGGAGCCGCTACCAACGCTGTACAGATTGCAGAATATCTTATTGCACAGAACTTAGTCTAAACTAACAAATATAAAAAGAGTCTCAGCAGTGAGATTCTTTTTTTTATCAAACCTATGCACAGTCAGCAGACTCATACAAAAGATAAAATAGGCTTTCAGAAACTGATTGCCTTTTTCGGCGTTGTCCTTTTCATCGGAAAGATCATTGCCTGGAAACTTACCGGCTCGGATGCCGTATTTTCGGATGCCATGGAAAGCATCGTGAATGTTATCAGTGCCTTTATGGGACTTTATTCACTGTACCTGGCCGCCAAGCCGAAAGATGAAGGCCATCCTTACGGACACGGAAAGGTAGAATTTGTCACTTCAGGCATTGAAGGCGCGCTGATTGCCATTGCCGGTATCATGATCATCTATGAAGGCATCAACAGCCTGGTGGTGGGCAAGACCCTCAACAAGCTCGATTGGGGAATTGCCATCATTGCCGCTACCGCAGTCGTCAATTATTTGCTGGGCTATATTTCCATCAAAAAAGGAGAGCAGGAAAATTCCCTGGTACTGATCTCGTCCGGGAAACACCTGCAATCCGATACGGTTACTACGCTTGGTGTCGTTATCAGCCTTATTGTGGTTTACTTCACCAGGCTTTACTGGCTGGATTCCGTCGTGGCATTGCTGTTCGGATTCTATATCATTTACATCGGCTATAAGATCGTACGTAAATCACTAAGCGGAATTATGGACGAACAGGACCCTCAGCTGCTGGAAGAAATCATAAAAGTACTGGAAGAAAACCGGCGTACGGAATGGATCGATGTGCACAACCTTAAAATCCAGCAGTTCGGAGCTTCGCTCCACATAGATGCCCACATTACCCTGCCCTGGTACTACAGCCTCCGGGATGCCCACAAGGAAATGGAGAAAATGATCATCCTGCTGGCCGGCCGCATCCAGCGGAATATTGAGTTCAACTTTCATATGGATGACTGCAAGCCCATCTCCTGCCCGGTCTGCCGCATTGCCGACTGCCCTGTACGGGAACAGGACTTTGTAAAGAAAGTCACCTGGACTCCGGAAAATGTGACCTGCGGGGACAAACATACGGTGGAGTAATAAATTTTATTTTCGAGAATTTATTGTTTATAAAAGTAAAAATAGTGCAGCATGATATCGCGAATTTAAAACATGATATCGCGTTTAAAACATGATATCGCGGATTTAAAATCCGTGATATAGCTTTTACCTACCGCCACCCAAACGCACATGCCTCCGGTAATAAAACATCGGAATGATAAGCAGCAGGATGAGCGGCTGTATGACGAACCGCCGCATGTAGAAAGAGAAAAGATAACCGGTTTCGAACCTTCCGTAAATACAGTACAGGTAAATAGGGAATGTGATGGCAAATATAAGGGTGATAAGTACTGCCCCCTGTATCGTCCAGGCCTTGTTCCTGAACCAGAAATGAATGATGATACAGGAAAAGAAAAGGTTTAAGATGAACCGGAACAGATATCCGGCGATCAGTCTCCCCCATTCAAAAGAAGGGAAAGGGATGTGTTTATCCGCTTCATGAAAATAATGGAGAAAGGGATCATAGAAAAGGTCATTTTCCAGTACCCTTACACCGATCAGCCCGGAAATCCCGGCCGCTACTAAAAGCCAACTAAGAATTTTCATGTTTCAGGGCAAAAAATTTAATCCAGATGAGCCATAGCAGCACTACCGTACCGTAGATCACCGCGGGGAAAAGATAGTCATGAGCTGTTTTGCTGTAAGCCTTATACTCCATGACCACGATATTAAGGCCCACGATCCGGAGGACATTCATGGCGTACAGCAGCAGCAGGCCGGCAGGAACAAAAAGGAACGTTTTCTTCCCTTTGTAAAACGCAAAAACGAAAGCTACAAACAGGATCATCACGGAAACGGCATTGCAGCCTTCCACCATACGGGTGGGATATTCATTCCCCACCTGGAAATACACCTGTTCTCCTTTGACATCATCATAAAGCTGAGTAGGGTAACCCATTGCATTCTGGATGCTTCTGACCTGCTCTGCGATAGCTCTGGAAAAAGGATCAAGTCCCTGGTGCTGAAAATGGTTCAGGTAATACTGATATGCCAGAAGCATCACCACATAAATGATGATGAACCGCAGCAAAATACCCAAAACCGGTTTGAAATCCTTTAGCATATTGCAAAGATAGAAATTAGAGCGTAAATTACTATATTTGTTTCATCTATGAATGCTGAAAACGCAAAACGCTTTTTTGAAGAATATACCGGTCAGGAGGCCTCGGAATGGAAGATGCTTGCCCGGAGCGGTTCCGCCAGGGTGAATTTTCTGGCAGCTGCCGGAGATAAACAATATATCGTTACCTGCAATGGCAACATTCAGGAAAATGAGAGCTTCCTGTATTTCTCAAAGCTTTTTCAGGAACTGGACCTGAACACACCCGCAATTTTCAAGGTTTCCCCTGACCGGAAAGGCTATATTCAGGAATTCCTAGGGACCTCTACCCTCTCAGAGGTTATTGCTGCAGACGGATTATCGGATACCGTAAAATCCCTGGTAAGACAGACCCTGAAAGAACTGTACCGGCTTCAGGTATCCACACGTGAAAAAACAGACTTCAGCAAAACCTTTGAGTATGAGAGATACGATGAACTTCCGGTAACCCACGACCTCTATTACTTTAAAAATTTTACAGCGGATGTCCTGGAGCTGGAATACCATAAGGCTGCTTTGCTGAAAGAGTTTAAAAAGATCGTTACCCTGATTGAAAGCCTTGCTCCGAAAGGAATCATGATCCGCGATTTCCAGGCCAGGAACATCATGGTAGACGCCAAAGGGAAGATTTCTTTCATCGATTACCAGTCGGCTATGGAAGGGCCGCTGATGTATGATGTGATATCTTTTCTTTTCCAGGCAAAAGCTGATTTCCCGGAAGATTTTAAAAACGAAATGCTGGATTTTTATACCGGACAATTCGAAAGCCATGAAACAAGAGTTAAACTAAAAAATTCGGTAAAGCCGCTCCAGATGATGCGGTTCCTTCAGGTACTTGGAGCCTACGGCTTCAGGGGACTGATCCAGAGGAAACCTCATTTTACAGGCAGCCTCGAGAAAGGGATTAAAAATATTTCCGAACTGGCAGAAAGCTGGAACGGGATGAAAGAATACCCTGAACTGGAAAAGTTGATCCGCCAATTAGGTTCCGAAGGCACAAAAGAAAAAATAAACAGGATACTGAATGCGTAACGGCTTTCAAAAAAGGGCTGCTTAAGTGATCCATCATTACATTAAACCATTAAAGATATAAGATTCATGTTACACATCGACATACACAGTTTTTCATATAAAAAAGGAGGAATTCCGAAAGACGAAACCGGCAACGGCGGCGGCTTCACCTTCGATTGCCGCGGGATCCTGAATCCCGGAAGAGTAGAAGAATATAAAATCCAGACCGGAAACGATACAGGTGTCCAGGAATACCTGGAAACCAAAACGGATATGCCGAAGTTCCTGGAACTGATCAAAAGCCTCGTGTCCATCAATATCGATAATTATCTGGAAAGAGGTTTCGAAAACCTGCAGATCAATTTCGGATGCACAGGCGGCCAGCACAGATCGGTCTATTCTGCCATTAAAATTTCTCATTTTATTGAAGAAAAATACGGAGACCAGGTAGAAATCAGCCTTCATCACGACGAACAGCACCAGCTTAACATAGGTAATAAGCAATAGGTAATGAGCAGTATTTTAATTCATTAATTATTCATTACGATTAACGGCTATTGTTATATTACTTATCACCATTACCCATTACCCATTACTCATTACCCATAAAAAATGAAGGCCCTTATTTTTGCAGCAGGAAAAGGAACAAGGCTCAGACCTTTTACAGACCACCATCCCAAGGCACTGGCTAAGGTCAACGGAGTTCCGCTTTTGGAAAGGAATATCCGGTACCTGAAAGGTTTCGGCATTACTGATTTTGTCATTAACGTTCATCATTTCGGGAAGCAGATCACGGAATTCCTGAAGCAGCATGACGATTTCGGATGCACAATCGAGATTTCCGATGAATCGGAGGAGCTGCTGGAAACCGGTGGCGGACTGGTTTTTGCAAGACGGCTGTTGGATCACGGAGAAGATTTCCTGATCATGAATGCCGATATTTTAACGGATATCAATATCACAGACCTGGTTAATTACCACAAAAAGATAAAAGATTTTGCTACATTAGCAGTTTCGGACCGTGAAAGTTCAAGAAAACTGCTTTTTAACAACGATCTGGTGTTACGGGGATGGCTGAATGTACAGACCGGTGAGCAGCGGCTTGCGGAATTCAACAAAGGATTCAGAGCACTGGCGTTCAGCGGAGTTCACTGTATCAATCCGGTCATTTTTGAAAAAATCAAAAGGAAGGGTAAATTTTCCGTGATGGAAGAATATCTTGACCTTATGCATACCGAACAGATTCATGGATTTGTACATGACAGCATCCTGATCGATGTAGGAAGACCGGAATCCGTAACGGAGGCCGAAAAATATTTTAAATAACTGGAAATGGAAAAAGAAGGAAGCAGGGACGAAAGTCTGGTGAACCCCCAATTGGATACGAATGAAACCAGGCTGCATGAAAGCCTGAGAGGGAAAACATGGGATGAAACCATCATGAAGGACAGTTGGATGGTATTTAAGGTAATGGCTGAGTTTGTGGACGGCTATGAAAAGCTGGCCAAAATCGGACCATGTGTCTCTATCTTCGGATCTGCCAGGCTGAAGCCGGAAAGCAAATACTATGATATGGCTGTTGAAATTGCCGAGAAGATCACAAAAATCGGTTTCGGAATTATTACCGGCGGCGGACCCGGTATTATGGAAGCCGGAAACAAAGGGGCTTTCAATGCAAAAGGCAAATCCATCGGGCTGAACATCGACCTTCCCTTTGAACAGCATTTCAATCCTTATATCAACAAATCGTACTCGATGAATTTCGATTATTTCTTCGTCAGGAAAGTGATGTTCGTAAAATATTCCCAAGGATTCATCGTGATGCCCGGAGGATTCGGAACACTGGATGAGCTGACGGAGGCTTTAACACTGATCCAGACCAATAAAATCGGGAAGTTCCCGATCGTTATGGTAGGATCGGAATTCTGGGGCGGCCTGCTGGACTGGTTCAAGGATACCCTGCTCAGGGAACACATGATCAACGCAGACGATCTTGATCTTTACCGCGTGGTAGATACAGCAGATGAAGCTGTCGCGCATATCAAGGCATTCTACGATAAATATTCTGTGAATGTTAACTTTTAATGGCATGTTATTTGTCGCTTAACCTATATAATCATGATTGTAAATCTATTATCTGAGATGAAAAAAAGTATATGGATAACAGGAATTTCAGCACTTTTTGTATTGCTGAGTTTTACGTATGTAGACTTTTTCTCCTCGATGACAAAGGTGGATTATATTGATGGAAGTAAAACATTGAAGTTTACTACAAAAATGAATACGAACCATATTTCCGATGCTATCAAAATCAATCCGAATACTGCAGGATTTGAAGCCGAAGTGAAAAGATATGTAAATAATAATTTTGATGTATACGTCAATGGCTCACCGAAAACAATTACTTTCACCGGGAGTCAGGTAAGCGGAGAAACGGTATGGGTATATTTTGAAACCGGAGGCGTTTCGGATATCAGTACCCTGAAGATTAAGAACACGATCCTCCTGGGAGCTTTTCCCAAACAGATCAATCTGGTAAACATAGCCTATAAAGGAAGCCAGAAGACCATGAATTTCCAACGTGGAAAAGAAGTGAATGAAATCTCTTTCTAAAAAAATTTAACAAGTATAGAACCACTGCAGACGCAGTGGTTTTTTTTATGACAACGCCATGCCGACTGTATGTATGAATCATACGTAAAAGTTGAGGACCATCCAAAAAGCAGATCGTTAATAAAGCCAGGATATAGATAAAACCGTCTGATCTTATTAATGGACTAACCAGGCGATAAAGTCTAACAATAATTGCTGTATAATCGTAGCCGGCCTTACTCTTAAATGACTTCCCTGCTGATTACCTTATCTGCTCTATAGAAGCAGTCTTTGTGCAGGGTGAACGAAAAAGTAACCGGACTCAGGAAGTATTCAATCTTTTGCAGCGATTAATAAGATGGTATTTCTGCAGAGTACCCATCGGTCTTTCCTGCCGATTCCATGCCAGCAGTAAAAGCATGTGATATGTTTAGTAATGGTGGAATCTGCATACATTACCTCATTGCGCTTTTATTTTAAAATGATCTATTTCCCATGTAGCTGAGGCTGAATCTGTGGAAGTATACCTGAAGGCAACCCTTACATTCTTTCCGGCAAAGGCATTCAGGCTTACGTTTCCGGAATTGACCCAGTCACCGAATGCTCCCGTATTGGTATCCAGTACAGGATATAGCTGCATCCATACCGTTGTTGCAGGGTTTCCCGTATAATGCTCGGTTGCATAAACCTGCAGGGCATTCCCTGAATATCTTACATCCGATGTAAAACTGACTGCCGCCTTGGTTTTCCCGGCAAGGCTCACCGATCTGGAAATAAGCCAGTCTTCATTGGCATTGCCTGACCCTGTAAATCCGCTCATCACGGCATAATAATCTGTCCCGTTTCCCTGATTGGAGGTCGTCCAGCCCTGAGCGCCGGAAACACTTACAGCTGTCCAGTCTGAGCCTGCAGGGAAGCCTCCGGCTGTAAAAGCGTCGCTGTAAAGTACGGGAAGTACGGCAGGAAACGTTCCGTCACATCTCGGACTGGTAAATACAATATCGGAAAGTTGTGGGATCCAGAGTTGATAAGTGTCATTGAAGATACTTACAATTGCCTGAATATCACCTTTTCCCCCTGCAACTTCAATGGTACTGGCTTCCTTCAGACCAAAAACGGCACGCCCGTTGGTCCTCAATATAACCCTGCTTCCCAGGCAATCCTCCAGTGTTGTATTGGAAGGATAAGGCCCGTTAGCATAGGTTCTGCCCAGATCGTTGCTGATAAACTGAAGATCCCTGATCCTGACCCACCGGCCTACATCTGCCATGCTAAGCTGTGAAATCGTCCTTTCTGCCGGAACAACAGGTTCAGGTAATGTATGGCTGTCAAAGAAATACCTGAAAACCTCTTCATCCTTGATACGGTACAATACTGCTCCCGAAGCGTCATTGGAGCCCAGCTGAAGCTCATTGCCGACATTTCTGATATACAGGTCTTTTAGTTTGATATACAGCTCTTTTCCCACTTTGAACCGTTCTTCCGTATACAATCCGGTCCTGTTGATATTGATCCTGATTCCCCCGGTAGCATCCTGTGCATACAGGCATTTGAAAAAGTTTCCGGTCTGGTCATTCGCGGAAACCCGGACTTTCAGGTAAAATGCGCCCGTTACCTGTATAAGGCCTCCCTGAGAAAGATTGCCGGCCAGCTGCTTGAGTTCTGCTACGGATTTCGCGGTCAATCCATCAGCACTGAAACGGCAGGGATCTGATGTTTTACCGTCCAGCCTCGGAAAATGAGGGTCGGTACTGCTTTGGCCGGTGTTTTCCATATCGAGATCTGACAGTTTATTGATATACAACTGGTAAGCAGAATTGTATTTGCTTAAAATCCCTATGAATTTTCCGCGTCCCGCAGGAATAATGCGGTTGGCAAAAGATGCATAGCCACTGTTTCTTACAATGGCTTTTTTTTCGTAGGACTGGGTCTGCATATTCCATCCCTGCCCTATGGCCTTATTAGCCGTCTCTCCGTCGGGAGCAAAATTTGTACATAAAGCCCTTTCATCAAACTCTGCGTTGTCCAGCTGAATAAGACATCCGATAAGTTCATCATGACCTGCGAACTGCGCGATCGTGAGTACTTTGGGTACCACATTCACCCTTATGTTACAATCCCTGAAGATATGATCCGGAATTTCCTTTTCCGGAATCCGCGTGCCGGAAGAGGCGATCCGGCCCAGTTGCTTTACATTTCCATAGGTTGTAACAGCAAGCCCTTTCAATTCGATATAAATTTTGGAGCCTTGCGGAAACCGGGTATATGAACTGACCAGATCAATACTTACCGTGAGGCCTTCCGTTGGGTTTTCCGGTGCATCCTGCAGATAAAGGGTCTTATAGATATTCCCGGATTCATCTGTAGATGAGACGTACCCTTCGATATAAGCATTTTCTGTAATGACCTCACCGGCAGTTTTCAGCTTCAGATCATGAATTGTCCATTTCACGAATGCCTGCGCCGGATCTGCATAATAAGCGGCATTCCTGCACTGGTATCCACTGAGATCAGGGTTTTCATATTTATCATCGTGTACGCAGCCTATAGCCAGAAAAACAACAAGCAGGATACGGAAACAGGGTTGAATAAAATTGTATTTTTTCATAAGGATCAGAATACATTAAAAGCGAACATAAATATTGGTGAAGAAAGTTCTTCCTCTGTCGTACCATAGCTTAGGCCCGAAATAAGGGACTGCTCTCTGATAATCCTCCAGCGCATCCGGAAAGTTGGCCAGCCTTCCCTGTTCGAAACCGCCGGTGACATAATTCCTGTTGTCCAGGATGTTGTTTACAGAAATACTGATTCCCAATCTGTATTTTCTGATCATGAATGACTTTCCTGCATTCGCATTCAGCATCAGCTGGTCATCAAATTTCTTCTGTGCTGTCAGTTGCCGGATAAGATCCGGGGTTACTCCGTCATACAGCATATCCGTAGTACCGGGTACCGTATATAAAGTGGCCGTTTTATTCAGAGCAGAGAAATCAAGGTATTGGTCCATCAGGTAATTGGCTGAGGTTCCTATCCACCAGTATTCCGGCGAGCTGTATTTTAATCCGAAAGAAAAAGCCTTCTGCGGGGTTCCTGCCACCCTGTAATTTTTGATGTTAGCCGCACCAAAGCTCCTGAAACCATTCTGATCGTCGAATGCATAGACCTGGGGCCGGTTCGTAAAGGTATATTTGCCGGTGCTTGCCATACCTACAGCATTTAAAACAGAGGAAATTTTCAGATCAAATCCCAGTTCTGCGCCTATATACTGTTTACCGGCGCCACTCATGGCTTCATTGATCAGGGTGTTGTAAGATCCGGAATCCGTATTCACCGCGGCATAATATCTCGCAACCTCAGTGGCATTGCTGATGGTTGTGTAGTATGCCGATACCCTGAGTTTTACAATCCGGTCTCTCAGGATGTAGCTTATGTCATTCGAACTGATCATCTGATTTTTAACTCCCGGTGTGAGGTAATCCACGACCCTCGGATTAATATAGATTTCATTAAGGGTAGGTGCCAGGCTGAAAAATGCACCATTATACACCAAAAAATTCTTTCCGTTGATCTTATAGGTTATTTTTCCTTTCAACCCTGCATCCAGAGCATTGAAAACCGCACTTTTTCCTTTGGAATGGTCAGCAAAAAGAGCGATCCCGCTTTTATAGTCCCCGTTCCTGTAAGCCCGTGAATAGGAGGAAAAAACGGAAGCCATAATATTCCATCTTTTGAAATCAACCTCAGCAGAGATATTCAGCGAATACTGGTTTTTATGAAACTGATAAGAATATTGGGTGCGTTCTCCTTTCCGGACCTCAGCATCCGGATGATCGGCATCATACGGTGTATCATTATTAAAAGGATTGAGGTTATAAGCGTACCGGGCACCCAGCAGATCTTTGATTCTTCTGAAGTTATCAGAATAAAGGTTGTGATAATTGAAATTGATGTTCAGTTTCCAGTTATTGGCCGGACTTGTATCAAAATGGGAAGCAAAGCTGAAGATTCTGTCCCTGCTGACCTCCTCAACCAATGTGTAGGAAGCACCTTTTGAGGTTCCGTCCATATGGGTAAGGTTAATACGGTTGGTATTGTAGAGATCATTCCAGTCAATCTGGGACCGGCCTCGGAATTCATCAGCTGTTAAAAGACCGTAGCCCGGAAGATTTCTGTAGTAGGTAGGATTCGGGTCTGCTGCATGGAACCAGTCCAGGCGGCTCCGGGCATCACTTCCCGTCTGATAGGATACGGTGTTGATCCAATTCGAGTTTTTCCCTATTTTCAGGTAATCCGTGAGCATAACAACCGGTTCAAAGACATTCCTGATCCGGGAATTTCTTTTCTCTCCGTCCTGCCATCCCCAGTACGGATTATAATTTTTACCCATAAGGTCATAGACTTCCTGTGTGTTGGGAGCATTGGAAGCCCGGTATGTAGGGGAACCAAAAGCAGTCAGGTTCATTGAATGCCGGTTGCCGAACTGTTTTTCTGCAGTTCCGAAATAGGCATAGGCATCCTGGTAGACACCGTCTATAACCGCATGGTCTCCCCATCTCCTGCTTCCGGAAAACGTGAATGCCCATCCCTTCCCGGACAATCCGGAGGAATAGGTAGCCAGGATGCGGTGCAGATAGCTCCTGTTGGTAAACGAATAAGCCAGCGAAGTCTGTTTCCGGTAAGAAGATGCTCTGGTATTGTAGTATACTACCCCGCCCAGGTTTCCGAAAGTATACTCAGACGGTGCGTTATTGTAAACGGCTTCATAAGGATATCGGATAACATCATTGAGGCCGCCCCAGTTGCTGAAATCTGCTTTGCCGTCATCACTTTTAGACATATTAATCCCATTGAATAGCACTTCGCCAAACCGGGTGTCGGTACCTCTCGGCCGGAACCAGTAAGCGCCCAATTCAAATGCAGAAGCCCTCTGAAACGCATCTCTTCCTGAACTTAACAGCCCGACTGTGGGCTGCATACCGGCACTTTCATCGTCCGCAGTACCGGCAGACTCGTCAAGCATAACGAGGTCTGTATCACTTTCCGGATTGTAAATAAGCAATATGGTGCCCAGGTCTTTTTCTTTTGCAAATGCAGGTATATCAAATTCAAGGACTTTCGGCTCGTAATCGTTCTTGACAACGGTGATCCGGTAGCGGCCTGGTTTCAGGTCTGTAAACTGAAAGTAACCGGTTTTATCAGCAATGATATCCTTTCCGGACCCATCAAGGCCTATCACTGCATTTTCCACAGGATTGCTTTTCTGGTCTTTTACATAAGCGAACACTGTAGTCTGTGCATCATAATACGCTACAGGAAGCAGCGTGAACAAAGACACTAAAGATAATTTTTTAATCATGACTATTTGGTTTTTATCCTGCTGCTGTTGATCAACAACTGAAGCAGAATGTAAATTTAAATATTTTTTCAAATTCACAAAATAATAAATGTTATTTTTGAATAAAAATAATAATCATCGTAAAAATTAAAATAAATAACAAAATAAATAACTAATATCCGTAAATAATTAAAATTACATATAATACAACAAGGAGAGAGTTATGATTAAAAAAACAACAATAATAAAATGAAAAAATTTTCGATTTTATCAGCCGTACTGCTTTCCGTATTTGCTTTCTCTCAGGAAGGGAAACTCAGGAAAGTGGCTGCTGTAGGCTTTCTGAATGTGGAAAACCTCTGGGACACCATCCGTTCGGCAGATTATATAGACGGTACAAAGGAGGTAGAAAATCCTGCTTTTCACAGAAGCATCCCTGTGGATTCCATTACATTCCTGGAAGCAGAGAAATATGACGGTCCCTGGAACGATAATGCGCTGATCGGTAAAAAAGCCATCCGGTACCAGAGCGGTTCGGGTGATTTTACACCTTCAAGCGCTAAAAACTACGGTTCCAAGATCTATAAAATCAAACTTGCCAATGAGGCCAGGGTGATTTCCGAACTGGGAGCACAATATACCAGGACTGCTCCGGCAGTGGTCGGGCTGATTGAAGTGGAAAACCGGAAGGTTGTGGAAGACCTCATCTGCGAGCCGGCTCTGAAGAAGTATGATTATGGAATTATCCATTATAACTCGTATGATCACAGGGGAATTGATGTGGCTCTGATCTATCAGAAAAAAAGATTTACGCCTGTCAGTTCGCTGAAAAAAGAACTCACGGTTTTCGATAACAACGGAAGAAGGGAATACACACGGGATATCCTGGTCGTCAGCGGTTTCCTGGATCATGAAAAAGTAGCTTTTTTTATGAACCACTGGCCATCAAGAAGAGGCGGTGAAGCTTTATCACAATCTAAAAGAAATGCCGCTGCCGTTTTGCTGAAGCAGCAGATGGATAGCCTAAGAAGTACTGATCCTTCTGTAAAACTCATTGCCATGGGCGACTTCAATGATGATCCGGTGGATGCAAGCCTGAAAGATTACCTGCAGGCCAAAGGCAGCCGCAATGATCTGAGTGAAAAGACACCCTACCTGAACCTGATGTATCCGCTGTATAAGAAGGGCGTGGCTTCGCTCGCTTACCAGGATACCCCGAACCTGTTTGACCAGATCATCGTTTCCAAGAACCTGATTGCAGACCAGGTTACCAAAGCCTATTCCGTCTATAAAGCTGAAATTTTTGCGCCAGCTTATCTGATCAGCAGGGAGGGAAATTATAAAGGTTACCCATTCCGGTCCTGGGACGGAGACCGGTTTACCGGCGGTTACAGCGATCATTTTCCGGCATTTGTCATCCTCCAGCGGGAACCATAGTCATAAAGGTACTGTATTTGAATACTTTATACCTACATTTACAGATATGAAAAATATAATCCTAATGCTGCTGATTTCTTTCCTGCCTGTCAGTTATACAGCACAAACCGAGAACAAAAATGATAAAGAGAATTCTGAAATGAAACCGTCAAAGAACGAAGACGGAGAATGGGATCTTACGGTAATTGATACCCAATTTGATTATTTCTTAAACGCTATAGCAAAACCGGTGAACCAGTATTCGGAATCCAATCTGAGAAACAGGAATACGCTGCTGGTAAGCGAATGGAATTCGTATTATACTTCCGGCAGATACCGGAACATTATTGAATCATCGATCGATTATGATCCGAGGGAAAATTACGGACTTAAATTCGAATACAAACTCTACCAGGTATTTGCGTATGTGAACTGGAAGTACGGCCTGCGGATGAATGGGCTCAGCGGAAGTGATACCACCAGATATTAAAAAGGTTCAGCATAATGCTGAACCTTTTCTTTTATAAAACAGTTAAAAAATTATTTGTTGAATAATTCCTCCACTTTATCCCAGTTTACCACGTCGAAGAATGCTGATACATAATCAGGTCTTCTGTTCTGGTAATTCAGGTAATAGGCATGTTCCCAAACGTCAAGTCCCAATACCGGAGTACCTTTAACGTCTGCTACAGGCATCAGCGGATTGTCCTGGTTCGGAGTGGAAGTTACGGATACGGAACCGTCAGCATTCTTTACCAGCCATGCCCATCCTGAACCGAACCTTGTTTTGGCAGCATCGGAAAAATCGGTTTTGAATTTCTCAAGTCCGCCGTAGTTTTCGATCGCTGATTTTACATTTCCTACCGGCTCGCTGCTTCCGCCCGGCGTCAGGATTTCCCAGAATAAAGTATGGTTGAAATGCCCGCCACCGTTATTTCTTACGGCCGGTTTGTCAGTTCCGGTCTGGCAAACTTCCTCAATGGATTTTCCTTCCAGGTCTGTTCCTTTGATGGCATTGTTCAAATTATCAACATAGGCCTGGTGGTGTTTTGTATGGTGGATTTCCATTGTTTTGGCATCAATGGTAGGTTCTAATGCATCATAAGCATATCCTAATGTAGGTAGTTCAAATGACATAATGTTGTTTTTTAATGTTATTAATCAAATTTAACCATAAATACATGAGATTCAAAAAATAGGGATTATTTTAATAAATCTTTAACATTGCCTAATGACAGAGAAGGAGGCATACCAATACAAGGTCCCGAAAGCCTGAAAATGCTATCGGAAAGTAAGTCCTGATAAAATATATCACACTTCTAAAACTAAAAGGCATTTAGTAACACCTGAATATGAGCGGCTGCCTGTCCGTATTTCCTTGTAGGATAGCTTTTAGCAGATCTGCGTTACTGAGAATGGCTTGTGCCATAGCCCTGATAGAAGCGGCTACCCCACAGCGCGGCCGGAGGGTTAAGCGTGCAGGGGTTTGGTGTTGGCGTGCATTGGAGAGCCCGGTGCGAGGAGTATTAGCGGATAGCAGGAATCAGCTCCTCAGAAAAAAACTGGTGTTAACCGTACTTCAGCGTATAGAGTAAGAGACAAGGTTGTCCGCAAGACCAGCGCTTTCCGTATCGTCCCGGCTTCAGGGTTTCGCACGTGATTTTTATCCGGTCTCTGTAAATAGCTACAAAAAAGCACGGACAGGAGCGTCCGTGCTTTTCATTTTAACAAAATTAAATCAATTATTTATTCATTGACATCAGGAACTCTTCGTTATTCAGGGTTCCTCTGATATTCTTGTTCACAAATTCCATAGCTTCGATAGGATTCATTTCGGAAAGGTATTTCCTCAGGATCCACATTCTCTGTGAGGTTACTTCATCCAGAAGCAGATCGTCCCTACGGGTGCTGGAGGCAATCAGGTCAATGGCCGGATAGATTCTTCTGTTGGCGATTTTCCTGTCAAGCTGAAGCTCCATGTTACCGGTTCCTTTGAATTCTTCAAAGATCACCTCATCCATTTTGGATCCGGTATCGATCAGTGCCGTGGCAATAATGGTTAAAGATCCTCCGCCTTCAATTTTCCTGGCGGCTCCGAAGAACCGTTTCGGTTTGTGCAGTGCATTGGCGTCCACCCCTCCGGACAATACTTTTCCGGAAGCAGGCGTTACGGTATTATAGGCTCTGGCGAGTCTTGTAATAGAATCCAGAAGGATCACCACATCATGCCCGCATTCTACCATACGCTGGGCTTTTGCCAGGACCAGATTGGCTACCTTTACGTGTTTGTCTGCAGCTTCATCGAAGGTGGAAGCAATCACTTCCGCATTTACGCTTCTTTCCATGTCGGTTACCTCTTCCGGACGCTCGTCTATGAGGAGAACCATCATATAGACTTCAGGGTGATTGGCGGCAATGGAATTGGCAATATCTTTCAGGAGCATGGTTTTCCCGGTTTTCGGCTGTGCCACGATCATGGCGCGCTGTCCTTTCCCGATCGGTGCGATCAGATCAACAATCCTTGTAGACATGGTGGAATTGTTTCCTGCCAGGTTAAACTTTTCCTCAGGGAAAAGCGGAGTCAGGTATTCAAAAGCCACACGGTCTTTAATAAAGGCAAGGTCTCTGCCGTTTACTTCCGTAGGTTTGAGCAAAGAGAAGTATTTTTCCCCTTCTTTGGGAAGCCTTACAATTCCTCTTACCGTATCTCCGGTCTTAAGGCTGTAATTTCTGATCTGGGCTGTGGAAACATACACGTCATCCGGAGATGAGATATAGCTGAAATCCGATGAACGCAGGAATCCGTAATTATCAGGAAGGATTTCCAGAACGCCTTCGATGCTTACCATACCGTCGAAACTGAACTCTTTCTTCTGTTCCTGCTGGTGCTGATTCTGGTTTTGATTGTGATGATGCTCCTCGTTCCGCTCGGCATGTTGTTGCCTGTTCTGGTGCTGATTATGGTAGGTTTCCTCGTTCCTTTCAGCATGCTGCTGTTGCTGTCTGTTGTGCTGATTAGGATTTTGGTTCTGATTCCGGTTCTGGTTTCCGTTGTTGTGTTGCGGATTATTGTGCTGTCCTTTCTGGGAACGTGCCTGAACCTGAGGATGGGTATTGTTTGGCTTTTCTTCAGCCGTAGTGGGTTCCTTGGTATCCGGAGTATCGGTAGTTTCCGTTTTTTCCTGTGGCCCTTCTGTAACGGCAGTGGAAACCCTTTTTCTTTTTTTCTTGGCGGCAGCAGGCTGTTCTTCTGTGGCTGCGGCAGGCTCTGATGCGGATTCCTGCGGGGTCTGCTCCTGTTGCGGTGCGGTTGGCTGTTGCGGCTCTTCAGCAGAAGGCTTTGCTTCTTCTTCTTTATTTTCTGTTTCCGCTTTTGTTGCTGCCGGAGCTTTCGTTTCCGTTTTTGTTCTGGTGGCAGTCTTTCTCGGAGCCGCTTTTTTAGCAGGGGCCTTGGCAGGCTTCTCTGCAGGTTTTTCGTCAGTAGCGGGACTGATTTCCGTTGCATTGAAATATTCTTTGGCAACTTTAGGATTGGAAGCCTGGAAGTCAAGGACAGCGAAGATTTTATCATTCTCCGTGCTGTTTCTTGCAACTTTAACGCCCAAATCCTTTAAGATTTTAGTCAGCTCCGTTACGGATTTTGACCTTAACGTTTCGATGTTAAACATATTTATGTAAAAAAATGTAATTAATTGTGAGTAAGAAAAGTAAGTCCGGTGACTTTTGTTTTCAAGTACATTTGTATAATGCAAATCTACACTTATTTTTGAATTGTGCAAAATTTATGCTACTTTTGCGTGGAATTTATATTTCATGCTACAAAGAATACAGACCATATGGACTTTTCTAGCGGTACTGGCTGCCGTGTTCCTGTTTATCACCGGCCAGGATGTTGATCTTACCGGCAGTTTTCCGGCGATTGATGCGGCCTGCGTGGTCCTTGTCCTTATTGGCGTACTGAGCATATTCAGTTTTAACAACAGAAAAAGACAGATTCTGCTGAACACCATCAGCATGATCATAAACGCTTTGTTGATTGGTGTACTGCTGTACTGGCTGCTTAACTTATCCGGAGGAATCCAATTTCCTGAGAAGGGTATTGAGCCGTTTTTCCCATTGATGGCGATAATCTGTTTGCTCATTGCAAACCGGTATATCAAAAAAGATGAGAGGCTCGTAAAATCAGTAGACCGGCTGCGGTAACCGTACAACGATTTTTTGAGTGAGAACAGCTTCCGGAAGGAGGCTGTTTTTTTTGCGGCTATACTGGAATTCACCATTCACGTGTTGTCAATAGTCAATCCGATGCGCCGGTCAATGGTCAATTTTAATCTCAGCTGGAAAATTCAACTGTGAAGCAGAATTGACCTGCAGAGCAGAATTCACCATTCGTCTGGTGTCAATAGTCAATCCGCTGCGCTGGTCAATGGTCAATTTTAATCTCAGCCGGAAAATTCACCTGCAAAGCAGAATTGACCTGCAGAGCAGAATTCACCATCCACCTGTGGTCAATGGTCAATCTGCTGCATTGATCAATAGTCAATTTAATCTCAGCCGGAAAATTTACCTGCAGAGCAAAATTTACCTGCAGAGCAGAATTCACCATTCGTCTGGTGTCAATAGTCAATCCGCTGCATTGATCAATGGTCAATTGTTAATCTCAGCCGGAAAATTCAACTGTGAAGCAGAATTGACCTGCAGAGCAGAATTCGCTATTCACGTATTGTCAATAGTCAATCCGATGCGCCGGTCAATGGTCAATTTTAATCTCAGCTGGAAAATTCAACTGTGAAGCAGAATTGACCTGCAGAGCAGAATTCACCATTTGTCTGGTGTCAATAGTCAATCCGC
Source organism: uncultured Chryseobacterium sp. (assembly GCF_913776365.1). Classification (GTDB taxonomy): domain Bacteria; phylum Bacteroidota; class Bacteroidia; order Flavobacteriales; family Weeksellaceae; genus Chryseobacterium. The sequence goes on from NZ_CAJYMO010000318.1 coordinate 130,600, forward strand.
TGCGCTGGTCAATGGTCAATTGTTAATCTCAGACGGAAAAATTCACCTGCAAAGCAGAATTCACCATTCACCGTTGATTTTCCTTTTTCTTCCGGCCATCAATAAATATTTACGTTCCGTTGCAACATTTCCCTCAATACACCGACAGATTATCTATACAATCAATTCAACATGAAAAAACTCACTTACCTCGCCTTTTCACTGTTCTCCATCTGTGTTTTTTCACAGAATGTACCTGAAGAAAGGGTACGTACCCTGATTTCAACATTGGCTTCCGACGAAATGAAAGGCCGGGAAATCGGGACTCCGGAAAACGATAATGCTGCAACTTATATTGCTGCCCTGTTTAAAGAAAACAACCTTGAGTACTGCACCGGAAATTCTTACCTCGTCCCTTTTGAGTACAAAGGGAAAACTGTTTACAATGTCTGCGGGATCAAAAAAGGGAAAACGGACAGATATCTGGGATTTTCCGGGCATTTTGACCATATCGGGATGAGCAAAAACCCTCAGGATCCTATTTACAATGGTGCCGATGACGATGCCAGCGGAATCGCCACCCTTGTAGGAATTGCCGATTACTTTAAAAACAAAAAGCCTGAATTTTCAATGGTATTCATGGCTTTCAACGGTGAAGAAAAAGGAATGCTGGGTTCCAGAGCCATTGCAAAAGACCCGAAGCTTGACCCCATCTATACTAATCTGACGGCCCTGTTCAATTTCGAAATGGTCGCTACCGAGTCTGCTTTCGGGAAAAATGCCCTGTTTATGACCGGTGATGAATTTTCAGACCTGGATGAACTGTTCAACAAAAATGCAGCCAACGGACTGAAGATCCACCCGGATCCTTATGCCGCCCAGCAGCTGTTTTACCGTTCGGACAACGTAAGCTTCGTGAAAAAGAAAATCATCGCCCACTCGTTCTCCACGGTGGACATGACAAAGGCAACCCATTATCACCACGAGGATGACGATATGCACATTGTCAATGTTCCCAACATGACCAGCATCATTAATAATGTAGGAAAAACCCTCGAAACACTGACGCCGGCGAACTTCAGCCCGAAGTATAACGATAAAGTGAAATTTTAACGAACGGGGCCACCGATCCGGTGGTCCTGCTTTTATCTGATCAGCAGGATCAGTCTTCTGAAATAAAGTAAAACAGGATCGGAAACGTCTGATCTATTAATTTTGCTTACTTTTGTCTGATTAATCAAAAATTTAATGAGTTATTATAAACGAGCGATAGACCAGATACTTCCTTATAAAAAATCTATTGCAGCCGGTATTTTCTTCAACATTCTTTATGCCTTATTCAATATCATTGCCATGCTTTTTTTTATGCCGGTATTGAATATCCTGTTTGATAAAGAAAACAAAAAAATTGATGCTGAACCCGTTTATACCGGGATTTCAGGTGCCGGAAGCTTTCTTAAAGACAGTTTCAACTATTATATCCAGCAGCTGCAGATGGAGAAAGGACCTGAATACATTCTGCTGATCACCTGTATCCTGTTCATCTCTATGTTTTTCCTGAGGAATATTTTCAGTTATTTATCTGAATTTTACCTTACTTTTTCAAGAACCGGGGTTTCACGGGACTTCAGGATCAGGCTGCATGATAAAATCCTGGAGTTGCCGGTGTCCTTTTTTACCAATTCCAGGAAAGGCGATGTCTTTGCAAGAATTACCTCGGACGTAGGCGAAGTGGAAGCCAATATCCTCAACAGCCTGATTGATATCATCCGTTCACCGATCGTGATTATCATCACCATGGGTTATCTTTTATATTCCAACTTTCAGCTGACCGTATTTACGTTAGTTGTCTTTCCGGTCATGGGTACCCTGATTTCCATTATCGGGAAAAGCCTGAAGAAAGACACCGGGGAAGCCCAGAACGAATTGGGAAAAATGTATTCTTTTGTGGATGAAACACTGGTCGGATTAAAAATTATCAAAATCTTCGATGCTTCTCCTCAGATCAAAAAGAGGTTTGACGAAGTATTGAACAGAATCAGGCACCTTTCCCTGCGCCTTTTCAAGAAAAAAGCACTTGCCTCACCGGTAAGCGAACTGCTGGGAGCCATTACCATCGGGATGATCGTTTATTTCGGAGGCCGTCTTGCCATCCAGGGAAAGGGATTGTCAGGAAGTGAGTTCATTACTTACATCGCGCTGTTCTACACGATCCTGCAGCCGCTGAAAGCTTTATCATCCGCCGTTTCCAATCTTCAGAAAGGAGAAGTGTCGGCAAAAAGAATCTTTGAAATACTCGATGCCGATTTCCATATCAGAGAAGTGGAAGATGCGCATGAAATAAAAAATTTCAGTAAAGGGGTTGAATTCAGGAATATTACCTTCGGATATGAAGAAAAAGAGATCCTTAAAAACTTTTCCATCTCCATTCCGAAAGGTAAAACCATTGCCCTTGTAGGCCAGAGCGGGAGCGGAAAAAGTACGGTAACCAATCTTATCACCCGCTTTTATGATGTTACCGGCGGAGAAATCCTGGTGGACGGGGAAAACATTAAGAATATCAAACTTTCCAGTTACAGGAAACTGTTCGGCCTGGTAACACAGGACAACATCCTGTTCAACGACTCCATCAGAAATAACATATCGCTGGGTAAACCGGATGCTTCGCTGGAAGAGATCCAGGCGGCTGCCAAAGTAGCAAATGCCCACGATTTCATTATGGACCTGCCCCATCAGTACGACACCAATATCGGCGAAGCCGGCGGGAAGCTCTCCGGCGGTCAGAAACAGCGGATTTCCATTGCCCGTGCCGTGCTGAAAAATCCGCCGATCATGATTCTGGACGAAGCCACCTCTTCACTGGATACGGAATCGGAAAGGTTCGTTCAGGATGCATTGGAAAAAATGATGGAAAACCGGACTTCCCTGGTGATTGCCCACCGCCTTTCCACCATTCAGAAAGCAGACTGGATCATCGTGATGGAAAAAGGTAAAATCGTGGAACAGGGAACCCACCATGAGCTTATTGCCAGCAAAGGAATGTACAACCGGCTGGTAGAACTGCAGAATTTTGATTAATTTCGTATAGTATAAACTTTGTAAGAAAAAAGAGAAAGCCGCAATGGACTTTCTCTTTTTTTATGGATTGATTGATCCATATATTTTTACTTCTTCATTACTTTATGGGTAAACCGGGTGTTTCCTTCCAGAAGGATATCCAACAGGTAAGTTCCGGCAGGATAAGCTGTAAGGTCTGCCTTGGGACCGTTTGTTTCCGAAAGCTTCCTGCCGTCCATTGTAAACACACTGATCTGTTTTACTTTCTTCTGGCCTCTTATCATTACATAGTCTGCGGTAGGATTCGGGAAAATGGAGACATCCACCGTTGAGATGTCCTTCACTGAGAGATTCTGGCTATGGCCCTGCATATATATGGACAATACCACCTGTCCGTCCTGATTGTAAAACCCGGCATCCGGCACTTCATATTTCAGGGTATGGCTTCCTGCAGAAAGAGAAGGTACGGAGAAAGATCTTATCGGCACGGCGTCTCCCGGACACCAGTTGTTCCAGCTGGTCCACCAGAGTGTGGTTTTAGGGGTAGATCCGTAGATTCCATTTCCCTGGGTATTGTACATGCGGTAAGGCTCGCAGGATTTTCCTCCCGGAAAAAAGTTAAGCATCTGGGTATTGTCCAGGGATACAAAATTTTGTCTTCTAACATATTCTTCGCCGTTTGTACCGGCCCCATGCGGGGTGGTGACAATGAAAAAGGAAGCATTGGAGGCCGTCTGCGTAAGACTGAAATTAACAAGGCGTACAGTCTGCCCGGCCACATCGGTATTGTTATAGTTATTCAGGGTATTGGAATCCAGCAGCGGAAGAAGGGAATTGAAAGTATTGGTCACTGCCGGATCATTAGAGGTAACGAAAGTCAAAGTACCGGCAAATACGTCATTCCTGTTTGCGCAGCCTGCTACCTGCGTATTGGCGGCATACGGAACCCCGAATACATCCAGTTCCACCCAGATATCGTAAACAGCCCTCAAAGCAGTATTGCTGAAAACGGCATAAAGGTTATTCACCTCATACGTATAGGGAACTTCCGTAGGGGAAATATTTTTGTTCATAAAAGGAGTAATATACCTTCCTACTTCAATTCTCTTCACCTGAGGATCGTTCATGGTGTAGGAAGCCTGCCCTTTCGGGACCAATGCGATATGAACCCCTCCTATCCTGTCATAATTATCACAAAGCGCGCCGATGGTTACGTTCATCTGGATCTTATTCTGAAAGCTGTTGAGTTCGGTATCCGTGAGTTTCCGGGCATACCTGGAATTGGCAAGACGTAAGGTATTGGCCGGAACGGGCTGGGACACGTTGGCAGCATATCCGTCATAGAATACGATCTGTGAAAAAACATTGATGCTGGTCTGTGACTTAAGTAATGAAGAAGCAATTAATAAAGGAAGTAGAATTTTTTTCATAGAATATATTTATCAATTTTATTAAAAAACAGATAAATATATAAATTATTAATTAAATAAACCCCTCACATTATAAATTAAATTAAAAAAAGCAGATTATTATAATTATTCTTAATTAATCATCATGAGACAAAAAAAGCAGACACCGTCTGCTTTTTCGATTTGTATGTTATGTTGTTTTATTCCTTCATTCTTGCAATCACGTCCAGTCCGCCTTTGGTAATGTCGCCTATCTTACAAACGATCTCGGTATCCATCGGCAGGAAAACATCCATTCTGGAACCGAATTTGATAAATCCGAATTCGTGTCCTGCTTTGGATTCATCGCCTTCATTGCAATAAAAGACAATTCTTCTCGCAACATAGCCTGCGATCTGCCGGAAAACAACCTTATGGCCGGTGAGGCTTTCCACTGCTACGGTTGTCCTCTCATTATCGGTAGACGATTTCTCGTGCCATGCCACGAGGTATTTACCGGGATGGTACTTTTTGTACAATACTTTCCCGGAAACCGGAAACCGGCAGATGTGGACGTTAAGCGGAGACATAAAGATCGAAACCTGAATAGCTTTTTCCTTCAGGAATTCGTTCTCTTCCACTTCTTTAATCATCACCACTTTTCCGTCTACCGGGGCAATCACATTTTCCCGGTGCTCCAGGATATCACGGTCAGGAACCCTGAAGAACCAGAATACCAGGCTGTATACTATCAGCAGTGGCAGAATAACTACCAATGACCACATTTCAAGAAAATAAATAGCCAAAGCTCCCAGAATGATGAACAAAACGGTAGCAACGGTAATCGTTCCTTTTGATTCTCTGTGTAATTTCATGAGATTAAATAAATTTTTCTAAAATAAAGTACAAATATACGACAGGAACGCAGATTAAAAAACTATCCAGCCGGTCTAAAACTCCTCCGTGCCCCGGAATGATGTTCCCGCTGTCTTTTACCCCGAAATTTCTTTTCAGCTGGCTCTCCACGAGATCACCGGCAGGAGCAAAGGCTGCCACCAGAAAACCTACAACCATCCAGTTGCCCCGGAGATCCGGCTGATATTGTTCGATAAAATAAGACAGCACCAGTGTAAGAACCACTCCGCCGATATAGCCTTCCCAGGTCTTTTTAGGTGATATTTTAGGAGCCATCTTGTGTTTACCGAAAAATTTCCCGGTGAGATAGGCAAATGTATCGCTGCTCCAGATCAGGATGAAGAGGAAAAGTACCTCCAGGGAAAAACGGTCATCAAAACTTGAAAACTTAGGCAGTCCTAAAGCAAAGCTGAAAGGAAGCGCTACATAGATCACCGTGAAGATCAGTTTCCCGCTGTCATAATAAAGCTCATTCGGATATTTGAACAGGGTAACCACTGCAATGACAATAAGCAGCATGGCAAGAATCTCGCTGATCCTGAAATCGAAGAAAAAATCAAAATGGAAATAGCGTTTGGAGAAAATATAAAAGATGAAAACAACCAGCGGTAGCACCACCCATCTTTCATATCCGTTCTCAAATTTCATTATTTTAAAACACTCCCAGGAGCCTGCTCCCAGCAGAAAAGTAATCAGGCCGTAGTACAGGTATTCCTGTTTTACAAGCCCCGGAGAAATCCCGTTTATCAGCTGGGCGCCCAGCGGTGTGGTACAGAAAACGATAACGGCTACGTAAACAAGTCCTGAAAGGGTTCTCTGAATAAGGTTTTTGTCCAAGATAATCAATTTATAAGTTGATGCCTAATCTTCAAGCAGCAGTAGAAAGAGTTTGGTATTGGTATGCATGGAGGTATCCAGCTTGGATTGCCCGCCGCTGATGGAAGTAAGGTTTTTGATGTTTCCGTTGCGTTTTATTTTCCCCATGGCATCATTCAGGTTGCTGACAATCTGGGAAACATTGGCCATGATAATTATTTTATCCGGCAGCCGCGAAGAATGGTAATGGAGAATATTATTATGGGACAACATGATCCTTCCATCATAGGCAATAAGATACTCACAGGTAATAAAACTGGCATCATTGCCGCTCTGCAGCTCAGGCGTGTAGGAAGCCTTCACCACATCCAGAAAGTTCTGCAGGTCTTTGTCCCAGCAGAACAGATTGCTGATACCTTCTATTTTAAGAATCTGGTTCAGGGTCTGGAGCGCTTCTGCCTCGTCTGCACAGTAATTAAAAAATCCGCCCGAGTGGGTAAATAACTGCGCAAACTTATAGTCGAGATCCGCATTTTTAAGCGAGTCCCCGAGTTTTTCCAGGCTCTGTTTTTCTTCTTCTTCAGGCTGGTTGGTAAGTTTGCTTACAATCCTTTTGAATAAGTTCAACGTAGTTTATTTTTTAGTCACTTTATACAAAAATATAAAAATTAATTCAATAGAAATCCAAAATCCCCTGATATGTATAAAAAAGCCTGACAATTAATCATTGTCAGGCCTGAATAATTTATCGTAGGTGATTAAATCTGCGTCGGGCTGTCCGGCGCCTGGATCTCACTTTCCCCTTCTTTATCTTTGATAAGAATTTCTTCCTGAGGTTCTTTCGTAACAGGAATGGTGTTGGTTACCGGCTTCTCGGTCAATTCCGGATCCCATGCCCTTTTCCCGAATACTTCCTCCAGATCTTCTCTGAAAATTACTTCTTTTTCAAGAAGTTTCGTGGCCAGTGCATCCAGCTTGTCCTTGTTATCGGTCAGGATCTGTACCGCACGGTCATACTGGGTTTCAATAAGCCCTCTGATTTCCACATCAATTTTCTTGGCGGTTTCCTCAGAGTACGGTTTCCCGAAATTATATTCAGACTGTCCTGAGCTGTCATAATAGGAAATATTTCCGATGTTCGGGCTCAGACCGTAAATGGTTACCATTGCCTGTGCTCTTTTCGTCACACTCTCCAGATCCGATAGGGCTCCTGTAGAAATATTGTTGAAAATCACCTGCTCAGCCGCTCTTCCGCCCAGCGTCGCACACATTTCGTCCAGCATCTGTTCTGTGGTGGTCAGCTGTCTTTCTTCAGGCAGGTACCAGGCAGCTCCCAGGGAACGCCCTCTCGGTACGATGGTTACTTTTAAGAGTGGTGAAGCATGTTCCACCAGCCATGAGATGGTAGCATGACCGGCTTCATGGTAAGCCACTCTTTTCTTTTCGGAAGGTTTGATGGCTTTGTTTTTCTTTTCAAGACCACCGATGATCCTGTCAACAGCGTCAAGGAAATCCTGTTTGCTTACGGAAGAGTGGTCGTTTCTTGCAGCAATCAGTGCCGCTTCATTACATACATTGGCAATATCTGCTCCGCTGAATCCCGGGGTCTGCTTGGCCAGGAATTCCCGGTCTACATTATCATCCAGTTTGATTTTCTTCAGGTGGACATCAAAGATCTGTCTTCTTTCATGAAGTTCCGGAAGGTCCACATAGATCGAACGGTCAAACCGTCCGGCTCTCATCAACGCTTTATCCAGGATATCTGCCCTGTTGGTAGCCGCCATTACAATAACGTTGGTATCCGTTCCGAAACCATCCATTTCCGTCAGCAACTGGTTCAGCGTGTTCTCTCTTTCGTCATTTCCGCCGGAGAAGTTGTTTTTTCCCCTGGCACGCCCGATGGCATCAATCTCATCAATAAAGATAATGGCAGGTGATTTGGCTTTCGCCTGTGCAAAAAGGTCACGTACCCTTGACGCTCCCACGCCGACAAACATTTCTACGAAATCTGAACCGGAAAGAGAGAAGAAAGGTACTTTGGCCTCTCCTGCTACGGCTTTTGCCAATAAGGTTTTACCGGTTCCCGGAGGCCCTACCAAAAGGACTCCTTTCGGGATTTTCCCTCCCAGTTTGGTATATTTTTCTGAATTTTTCAGAAAGTCAACAACTTCCTGTACTTCTTCCTTAGCACCTTCAAGTCCGGCAACATCTTTAAAGGTTACCTGAATTCTCTCTTTTTCGTCAAACAGTTTCGCTTTGGATTTCCCAATAGAGAAAATCTGTCCTCCAGGACCTCCGCCGCTTCCCATTTTCCGGAAAAGGAAGAAATAAAATAATCCCAAGATGGCAATCCACACAATAGCCTGAAGCAGGAAGCCCATTAAAGGACTTTCCCCTTCTGCATAGTCTTTTGACGTCTGCAGCGCAGGATTCTGCTGTTTTAAGGCATCAAACTTCTCCAGGAAAAGCCTGAGATCCCCGTATTTCAGGGTAAAATCAGCTTTCGGAGCCATGGAAAGGCCTGAAAAAGGGCTGGACTTGTCCTCTTTTTTTACGGTAGCTGACTTGGCAGCCTGTGTTAAAAACACGTCGGCCTTCTGGGCCTGTTTGTCAATGACAACTCTCTGGACTTTTCCTGCCTGCATTTCTTTGAAGAAACCGTCTTCATCAATCGTCTTTGCATTACTTTCTCCCATAAGATTGGGAACAAAAAGTAAAATAAGGGCGATAATGGCAATCGGAAAAAACCAGTTAAATCCTTTATTGTTCATTTATACTTTTTAAAATTTATATTTCATTTTCAATTCTGGTGATGTCTGCATCCCCCCAAAGTTCTTCTATATCATAGTATGCCCTCACTTCCTTCTGGAAGATATGAACCACTACCGACACATAATCTACCAGTACCCACATTGAATTTTCGGTACCTTCCACATGCCAAGGCCTGTCTTTTAAATCGTTTCTTACTTTCTTTTCTACGCTTCCTGCCAATGCAGATACCTGTGTATTGGAGTTACCACTACAGATAACGAAGGTTTCTGCCACGGAATTTTCAATTTTTGAAAGATCGAAAATCATGATATCTTCACCTTTCACATCCTGGATAGCTTCTACAATTTTATCTATTAGCGCCTGCTTTTCTGCTGTTTTGTTCATTAAAATATCTATAATCTGCAAATTTATTGTTTTTCTTTTACTTTAGCCTTACTTTTAGCTCCCGAAAGTCTTAAAGTTTTCTTAAATGAGCCAACTGTTTTATATAAAAGCATGTTCTTCTACTAATGACGAAATTGCCGGGTTTTTACCTTACGGGGATTCAGATTTTATTGCCCTCCATACTTTCTGCCAGACCAGAGGCCGGGGTCAGTACGGGAATACGTGGATGTCAAATGCTGAAAAAAATATAGCGTATACGCTTGCGGTGAAAACTGAGAACTTTATCATTCCCGATAGTCTGTTCAATTATTATACCGCAATTCTCATCAGCGATTTTCTTGCCAATGTGGCTGACTGCCCTGCAGAAATCAAATGGCCCAATGATATCATTCTCAGGAAAAAGAAGATTGCAGGAATGCTGATTGAAAAGAAAAAGATCCGTGACATCAACTATTACATCATCGGAGCCGGGATCAATGTGCTTCAGGAAGTATTTGATCAGATCCCCAATGCGGGCTCCCTTTTTTCCCAGACCAGTAAAACCTTTGACCTTGAAGAACTTACACTAAAACTACATAACCTTATTGTTGACGGATTGAAACAAACCCCTTCCCCGGCCGATATCATCACCCGTTTCAACAATTGCCTGTTCCGCAGGGATAAAATTTCCGTTTTTGAGGTTGACGGAAAGAGACAAAATGGCATCATCCGGCATGCTGACGAAAAAGGAGAACTCTGGATTGACCTTGAAAATGACGGCTTGAAATCCTTCTACCATAAAGAAGTGAAGCTTCTTTACTGATTTGCCCTTCTGAGATACAGCACCAGGGCCAGCGGCATAAAGACCATATTCGGAAGCCACATGGCAACGGCCGGAGGCAACACCTTATTTTCGGAAACGATTTTAAGGGCTTCAAAGGAGAATACAAAGACGAAGGCCAGCGAGATTCCCAAGGCAAGATTGATTCCCAGGCCGCCCCTTTTTTTCTGTGAAGAAAGGGAAAGTGCCAGAAAGGTAAGAATGACAATAGAAACCGGCATGGAGGTCCGCTGGTGAAGCTCATTCAGGTGGGCATTCAGGTTACTGTTCCCTTTTTCCGATTCCCGGGCGATAAATTTTAGCAGTTCGGGTGTTGTCTTATTCTGTCCCAGAAGGTTATTCGGGAAAAGTTCATCAGGACCCTGCCCGAATTTCTTTTTAAGGTCAAAGCCATTGGCCAGTCTTTCAGTATCGTCCGGATTAACGGTCTTTTCCGTGTATGAGTTCAGCACGAATATTTTTTTCTCTTTATCCCATGATACATCGGCAGCCTTCAGCTCATAGGCCAGCTTACGGTTCTTATCGAATTTCTGATAAACGAAACCGGATCCGCGGTACTCCCTTTTGTTCCATGAGTTGATAAAGATATACTCCGTTTTGCTCAGCTGTGCTGAAACGGGAGCGATTCCCATTACTTTTTCCTTTTTTGTTGCATTGTAGGTATAAGCTTCCAGCTGGTTTTTCTGGATATTTGCCCATGGCAGGATAAAATGGTTGATCCCCAGAGACAGCAACGCAATGAAAAGTGAAGTGAGCAGGTAAGGCCGTGCAAAACGGTGGAAACTCGCCCCGCTGCTGATGATAGCAACGATCTCGGTATTATTGGCCATCCGGGACGTAAAATAAATCACGGAAATAAATACGAGAATGGACAGAAAGGTCATCACCAGGTTGATGATCCAGAAAGGATAAAAGTGGATCAGGAAATAGGTAAGGTTCAGTTTCTGATCAAGTGCCATGGCATTTTCAATCCTCGGAATCTTTTGCTGGACATCAATTACCAGCACCACAATAGACAGCAGGACCAGCATGAAGCTGAAGGTCCCGAGATACTTTCTGACAATATACCTGTCTACAATTTTTAACATCGCTGTTTCTGATCTTTAGGTTGTTTTCTGATCTTTTTTATAGCCTTTGCCTCAGCACCGGCACCACTGAATTTTTCCATTGGTAAAAGTCGCCTGCCAGGATATGTTCCCTTGCCGTCCTTACCAGATCCAGGTAAAATGCCAGGTTATGAATGGAAGCAATCTGCTTGGCCAGGTATTCCTTGGATACGAAAAGGTGCCTCAGGTATGCTTTGGAATACTCCCGGTCAACAAAACTGGTTCCCATCTCGTCCAGCGGTGAGAAATCCTGTTTCCATTTTTCGTTTTTCATATTCATGACGCCTTTCCAGGTGAAAAGCATGGCATTTCTTGCATTCCGGGTCGGCATGACACAGTCCATCATATCAATTCCCAGGCCGATGGATTCCAGGATATTCCATGGCGTCCCCACTCCCATCAGGTATCTCGGTTTTTCTTTTGGCAGAATATCCGTAACCTCATCGGTAATCCTGTACATTTCTTCTTCCGGCTCTCCTACCGAAAGGCCGCCGATGGCATTTCCTTCCGCTCCTGCTTCGGCAATTACTTCTGCAGAAATTTTTCTTAAATCTGAATAGGTGGATCCCTGTACGATCGGGAAGAAGGTCTGCTTATGACCATACAGTTCGGGATTCTTTTCGTTCCAATCCATACATCGCTTCAGCCACCGGTGGGTCATTTCCATAGAGGATTTTACCTGATTGTAATCACAGGGATACGCCACACATTCATCAAAAGCCATGAAAATATCAGCCCCGATCTGCCGCTGGATTTCCATTGATTTTTCCGGCGTAAACAAATGAACGCTTCCGTCTATATGAGATTTGAATTTCACCCCTTCTTCAGACATCTTTCTTGTACCCGAAAGCGAGAATACCTGGAAACCTCCTGAATCGGTAAGGATGGGAAGATCCCAGTTCATGAACCGGTGCAGCCCGCCGGCTTTTTCCATCGTATCCATTCCGGGACGAAGATACAGGTGATAGGTATTCCCCAGAATAATCTGGGCTTTGATGTCTTCTTTCAGTTCTCTCTGATGAACTGTTTTTACGCTGGCCACAGTTCCTACCGGCATGAAAATCGGAGTCTGTACCGTCCCGTGAGCGGTCACTATTTCTCCGGCTCTCGCTTTTCCTTCTGTGGTTTTATTAATGGTAAAAAATTTCATTCTGTTTATTTCTTTTGCTGCCTGCGGCAGCTTCTGTTCTGCAGCCTGCCGGGAGCCTGCTTTTTATATTTATCTCGACAGTCCCGGAATGTTCTGAAGATTCCCTGCCGTACCTGTTTTGTCTTTTACATATTTCTCTGCCTTCGGATCTTTCTCCAGAAGGATTTTCTGGGCATCTTCAGCAATCCCGCCCATTTTTTCCTTTACTACATAATACCGGTAGCTTTCCACGAAATCTGCTGAGCTTACCTTATGGGCCTTCAGCACATAACGCGTTCCGGCTTCGAGGTTGGAACTCGGATACATGAAAGTCGCCTGGTCATTAATGGAAAGATCGGCAAGGATTTCCGCCATCTGGTCCCGGGAGATCAGATGTTCAGGCTTATCGATATAGTCTCCGCCACAGGAAACCAGGAGAAAAAGGATAAATATGCCGGTCAGTTTTTTCATAACCTGTTGATGATTGATTTCCATTTTAAATTCAGTACCCCGAATACCGCTTCATGAATGATCCCGCCGTTCATTTTGCTCTCTCCGAGGATCCTATTGGTAAAGATGATGGGAACTTCCACAATCCTGAACCCTTTTTTGAAGGCCCGGAATTTCATTTCGATCTGAAAGCCATAACCCTTCAGCCTTACATTATCCAGTCCGATGTCCTCCAGCACTTTTCTGGAAAAGCAAACGAAACCGGCAGTGGTATCATGTACCGGGATACCCAGTACGAACCGTACGTATTTTGATGCAAAATAAGACAGCAGCACCCTTCCCATCGGCCAGTTCACTACATTTACGCCTTTGGAATACCTTGATCCTACGGCCATATCCGCCTGAAGGCAGGCCTTGTAAAGTTTCGGAAGATCCTGCGGGTTGTGGGAAAAATCGGCATCCATCTCAAAAATGTAATCATATTTGTTTTCAATGGCCCATCTGAATCCGTGGATGTAAGCTTTCCCGAGTCCGTCTTTTATTTTCCGTACCGAAAGATGCAGATGATGCGGGAATTCCTTCTGCATCTCCTTTACCCGTTCTGCCGTTCCATCGGGAGATGAATCGTCCACCACCAAAATATGAAAGTCATCTTCCAATGCAAAAACCGCGGAAATAATATTTTCAATATTTTCCTTTTCGTTGTACGTAGGAATGATAACCAGTTTTTTCATTTCAGTTTGCAAAGATAGTTTATTTAACCTTTTTATTTTATACAAAATAATCTATAATTTTGCAAAAAAATAGTTCCGTTGCCGTTATCACAACATTTTATAAACCAAACAAGAATACCTGAAAACAACGATTGGGTACTCTTTATATTGCTGGGCTGCATTTTTTTATATCTTTTTATGATGAACATCGTGGAAAGGGAAGCCAGCCTGAAAGATTTCCTGCTTCAGAAATATTTTGATGCCAGTAACAACCTGCCGAGCTGGGTGATGACTTCAGCTGTTACGGCACTTACCTTATCCGCGCTTGTTTCCCAGTACGTTCCTACCGTTCCGGAATACGCTGCCAACCTTCAGGTTTTAGGGTACCAGATGAACAAATTCGGGTTCTGCCTGCTTTGCGTGGTGCTGTTTTACCTGGTAAAGACCAGCCTGGGCTATTTATTTTTCCAGAGTATCGGGGACGGAAAAAGATGGACCGTCTTTTATTTTACGGCTACGAAATTCTATTTCATCCTTTCTTTTCTGCTGATTATTTTATGCATCATGCAATATTACTTCCCGGTAGACAGAAATAAATTATTTCTTTATTACCTGCTGTTCTTTTCTTTTGTCTTCATTTTCAAGGTTTTTTTCTATTTATTTCACAAGAACAGGGTTTTACCCGCGAAATGGTATTATAAATTTTTGTATATTTGCACCCTCCAAATAGCACCTCTTCTGCTGCTTTGGAGATTATTATTTTTTTAATAAAAGTCAATGATGAGAATAAAGTCTATATTGGTATCACAGCCAGCCCCTAGCGAGTCGTCTCCGTACCTGGATATTGCGAAAAAGGAAAAGATAAAGATAGATTTCCGTCCTTTTATCCATGTCGAAGGAGTTGACAATAAAGAACTGAGAACACAAAAGATCGATCTTACGCAGTATACCGGGATTATTTTCACGAGTAAGAATGCAATAGACCATTACTTCAGGCTCGCTGAAGAAATGCGCTTTTCGGTACCGGATACCATGCGTTACATCTGCCAGTCCGAAGCCATTGCCAATTATCTGCAGAAACACATTGTCTACAGAAAAAGGAAAATCAGCTTCGGGGAAAAGAATTTCTCGGACCTCGCGCCGCTTTTCAAGAAGTTTCCCACGGAGAAATACCTTCTGCCTTCTTCCGATGTCCTGAGCCCGGATATCGTAAGGACCATGGAAGCTTCTAACGTAGACTGGAAGAGAGCCATTATGTACAGAACGGTATGCAGCGACCTTACCGACATTACCATCAAGGATTACGATATGCTGATTTTCTTCAGTCCGCAGGGAATCAAATCATTGCAGCAGAACTTCCCGGATTTTAAACAGGAAGAAACCAGAATCGGGGTTTTCGGATCCACCACACTGGCCGCTGCCGAAGAAGCAGGGCTGAAAGTAGACCTTATGGCCCCTACCAAAGAAACACCATCCATGACAATGGCCCTGGAAAAATATATTAAAGCCCTGCATAAGTAAGGTTTTACCGTAAAATATACCTTAACCGTCTTTTCTACCGGAAAGATGGTTTTTTTTTAATTACATTTGAAAAAACAATTACTATTGAATGGAAGCTCCAAAGGCAAAAAAAATAGAAAAGATACTGGAAATACACGGCGACAGAAGAACAGACCCTTATTTCTGGCTCAATGAAAGGGAAAATCCTGAAGTGATCCGTTACCTTGAAGAAGAAAACGCCTATGCCGATTTCATCATGAAAGAGACGGAATCTCTACAGGAAGAACTCTTTGAAGAAATGAAGGCCCGCTACAAGAAAGACGACGAATCGCTGCCCTATTTCTTCAATGGCTACTGGTATATCGTAAGATATGAAGAAGGAAAGGAATATCCTATTTTCTGCCGCAAATACCAAAGCCTGGATCATGAGGAAGAAATCCTCATTGATGTCAATATACTGGCTGAAGGCGAAAGCTATTTTGAAGTCGGAAGCGTGGCCGTATCCCCTGATAACAAGCTGGTCTCATTTTCTTCGGATAATGTGAGCCGCAGGATCTACACCATCAATTTCAAAAACCTCAAAACGGGAGAAATCCTTCCGGACAAGATCGAAAATACAACCGGTAAGGCCGTATGGGCCAATGATAATGAACATGTCTTCTACATCCGTAAAGACGAAAGCCTGCGTGCCTTCCAGGTATACAGGCACAAGCTGGGAACCGATACTTCCGAAGACCTTCTGATTTTCCACGAGAAGGATGACACCTTTGATGTGAATGTGTTCAAAACAAAATCACTGGAATATATTTTCATTGCCAGCTCAAGCACCATCTCGGACGAACACCGGTTTATCCCTTCGGATAACGTTTTCGCGGACTGGACGGTTATTCAGCCGAGAATTGATGACCTTGAGTATTCCGTAGAACATTACGAAGACGAATTCTATATCATCACCAATGCAGATGACGCTTTTAATTTCAAGATCGTAAAAACGAAGATCAGTAACTGCGGCATGGAGAACTGGACCGATGTTATTCCTCACCGCCCGGAAATCCTGCTCGAAGGTTTTGAAATCTTCAGAAATTACCTTGTGCTTGAAGAGCGTGAGGAAGGACTCCTCCAGATCAGGATTATTGATGAAAAAACACAGGAATCGCATTATCTGCCTTTCTCAGATCCCACTTACACTGCGTACATCGGGGTAAACCTGGAGTTTGATACGGAAATTGTACGGTACGGCTATACCTCGCTGACCCAGCCAAGTTCTACCTACGAATACAATATGAAGGAAAAAACCACCGTCCTCCTGAAACAGCAGGAAGTCCTGGGCGGAAAATTTTTCCCTGAAAACTATATTTCCGAAAGGATTTGGGCAGATTCCAGAGACGGAGAAACCAAAATCCCCGTTTCCCTGGTCTATCATAAAGACACGCAAAAGTCTGCGGATACGCCCCTGCTCTTATACGGTTACGGAAGCTACGGACACACTGTGGATGCAAGCTTTTCCAATGTAAGGCTTTCCATTCTGGACAGAGGCTTTATCTACGCCATTGCCCACATCCGCGGCGGTGAATACCTGGGACGGGAATGGTACGAAGACGGCAAGATGCTGTATAAGAAAAACACGTTCTTCGATTTTATTGATGCCGGGAAATACCTGGTTCAGGAAAACTACACCTCTCCGAAACATCTGTACGCTATGGGCGGAAGCGCCGGCGGCCTGCTGGTAGGAGCCGTGATGAATTATGAACCGGCTTTATTCAACGGGATCGTGGCACAGGTGCCTTTTGTAGATGTGGTGACGACCATGCTGGACGAAACCATTCCCCTGACTACCGGAGAATACGACGAATGGGGAAATCCGAACGATGAAGAATATTATCATTATATGAAAGAATATTCACCGTATGATAACGTGGAAGCCAAGGATTACCCGAATGTCCTCATCACCACCGGGCTGCACGATTCCCAGGTCCAGTACTGGGAACCTGCCAAATGGACTGCCAGGCTGAGGGAACTGAAAACCGATCAAAACATTTTGGTGTTCAAAACGGATATGAGCGCAGGACATGGCGGAGCCAGCGGAAGATTCGAATCCCTGAAAGAGGACGCGCTGGAATTTGCATTTCTTCTGATGGTGGATCAAAAACCCCATGAACCAACAAAATAAACCTAACCTATCAATTTACCACTCATGAATGAAGCAGAATACTGGCAGAAAGTAGAACAGTTTTTCATTGAAACTTTTGATACAGAAAAGAATGCACCGATTGAAACTTACCTGTTTCTGATTGGCCTTCAGGAATTAGGGAGCGGCCAGCAGAAATATACGAAGGACGACAAAGTAAACCTGATCCATATTGCCGTATGCAGGTTACTGGAACCTTTCGGATACTATAAATTTTCACACTATGACGACGATGGTTATCCTCATTTCGAAATAGTGGAGGAACTTCCGGAACTGAAGCCGAACGAGCAGCAGCTTCTGATGAAAAAAGCCATCATCCAGTATTTTCAGGATGAAGAATTAATTTAAAAACAGGAGAATTGGCCAGTTTGAAAATTAGATTTCAGATTATTTACATGAAAAGAGTCCGTCTCGCAACCAGTGAAAACGGACTTTTTTATGATTTTTCCCGGTCTTCTGTCAAAGTATAATGTTTATATTTTCGATTCCCGACAACGTCATCGAGTCACGAGTCAGATCCTTTTTTAATTTTCAAATTATATCATTTTCAAATTGCTGAGAATTCCATCCAATTGTGTAAGACCTGCCATGAAGCCTTCTTTAAAGCCCATTTCAAGGATCTTACGCATCTCTTCCTGCGTTTTAAAATGAATATTGATCGTGACTTTGGTCCCTTCTTCCACTCCGGTAAATCCGAAAAGCCATTTTACCTGCGGAAAATCAATGTTGACATTTCCGTTTTCGTCACAGAACGCATCAGTAGCGTCAAAGCTTCTGTGGTCTGTAATTTCGCCATATTTTACCTGCGCATCATGTCTTTCCCCTCCGGGTCCCAACATGGCATATCGCCAGATGCCTTCCTCCCGGAAATCCTGGCTTACGGTTTCACAGATCCAGGGCTTAGGTGCCCACCACAGATCCAGCAGCGCTGACTGCGTAAAATGGTTCCAGACACTGGAAACATCTGTTTTGTAAACAGCCATTACATACACATGGCTTGCGTCAGCATCTTCGTTAAAAATAATATCCGTTTTCATATATGCAATGTATTTGATGATTGCAGGACTGCCCCTTTAGTCTTTGCTTTCTATTAAAGATAACTAAAAATTTAATAAAAAATTGTTAAAAAAGCTCCTTTTAAGAAAAATTACACAATTTTATGGTTTGTTTTTTGTTCATTGACTTATAAAATGATTAATTTTAACATTATCATTGTTAAAAAATTATAAAATAAACTCATGAATAATAAATTCATTCCGATAATCTCAGTGTTCATGACGATCTCACTGATTGTCTTTGTGACGCTCCAGTTTTATTGGCTGAAACGTTATTATGGCGCCCTGGATCAGGATTTTTCTTCTAAGGTATATTCCGCGCTGGAGAATACCTCAAAAATCGTGGGTGAAGCGGAAGTGGATAAATACCTGAACGTAGATGCCAAAAATTTCAGGAACAATATTCTTGCCAACAGCAGCCAGCCTTCGCTTACGGCCATTCAGCAGATCAAGGATTCCGGAACGCAGCGGCAGATTATTTATTCCAAGAACATTATCGAAAAGAACCAGCTTCCCATTTCCAAGAAAGGCGATTCCCTGAAACTGACGACGCTGTATTCCGATGAGGCAGCGTATAAGATAAAACGGGATACCACCAGCCGCGAACTCCTCACAGCAGATCTCAACAGGGATATTGAGAACGGCGATTATGCCATGAAGGAATTTGTAAAGGTAAACGGCAACAACCTTCCGATTACCAAGCGGGTGAATGATAAGGTACTGGATTCCGTTATCACCAAAGAACTGAGAATCCGGGGAATTTCTGCCGCTTTCGGCTATGGCGTTATCGATAAGGCCAATGTACTTACCAGCGTGGCCAACAAACTGTACAAAGAGAAAAAAGATAACAACACCTATAGCTATCCTCTTTTTACAGATTCCAAGGAAAGGACCTTGTATACACTCGCACTGGTATTCCCTAAAAAGGAATATTCCCTGGCCATGAACAACTGGCCCATGCTGTTGGGGACTTTTCTCTCCCTGCTTACCATCCTGGGAATCTATATTATTTCCATCAATTATATGATGCGGCAGAAAAAGCTGGCTGAAGTAAAGACCGACTTCATCAATAACATGTCCCATGAGTTCAAAACGCCGCTGGCGACCATCTCTGTAGCTACGGACTCCCTGGCCAATGATAAAATTGCCACCAATCCGGATAAAGTAAAATATTATTCCGAACTCATCAAACAGGAAAACCTGAGAATGAAAAAACAGGTGGAAAATGTACTGAACATGTCCAAACTGGAAAGAAATGAGGTCAATCTTTTCCTGAAGGAAACCAACGTGCGTGAGCTGATCAGAAGAACCACCGAGTCTTTCAATCTGATTATACAGCAGAGAAACGGGAGCCTTAAACAGGAATTCACTGCAACGGATTATAATTTCAGGATTGACGAGTTCCACATCAGCAATATGCTGGTCAATCTGCTGGATAATGCAAACAAGTACTCGCCGGAAGCACCGGAAATCAGCATCAAGACCAGTAATGAAGGTAATTGGTACGTGATTGAGGTTTCCGATAAAGGAATGGGGATGGAAACCCAGAACAAAACCAAAATCTTTGAAAAGTTTTTCAGGGAAGAAACCGGAAATATCCATAATGTGAAAGGTCAGGGACTTGGACTGTCTTACGTTAAGAAGATCGTGGAACTGCATAAAGGCCTCATCATTGTAGACTCACACAAAGGGAAAGGCAGCACCTTTACCATCAAGCTGCCGATGAGCTGACAATACAATATAAGCAAACCAAATAATAAATAAAGACGAGGAAGAGTGACTTGTTCATTCTTAGTATTAATGTTTAATGATTACCATTATGAGCAACAGAATATTATTAGTAGAAGACGACCAGAGTTTCGGCGCAGTACTGAAGGATTACCTATCCATCAATAATTTTGAAGTAACGCTGGCTACGGATGGAGAAATGGGACTGAAAGAATTTACGGAAAACGAATTCGACATCTGTATCTTCGATGTCATGATGCCTAAAAAAGACGGATTTTCATTGGCCGAAGACGTAAAAAAAATAGATAAAAACACCCCGATCATTTTCCTTACTGCAAGAAATATGCGTGAGGACATCCTGAAGGGATACCAGCTGGGAGCTGACGATTATATCACCAAACCTTTTGACACGGAATTGCTTTTATACAAAATCAAAGCGATCCTGCAGAGAAGCTCCACTTTGGAAAATGAAGAACAGGAACAGTTTAAAATCAGCAATATCTTTTTTGATTCAATGCTGCGGCAGCTACGGGTGGGCGATAATGAATATAAGCTTTCACCAAAAGAAAACGAATTGCTGAAGCTGCTCTGCATCCACAGGAACGACTTCATGCCGCGGGATCTTGCCCTGAGAAAAATCTGGAAAAAGGAAAACTATTTTACGGCAAGAAGTATGGACGTTTATATTGCCAAACTGCGGAAGCTGCTGAAAGATGACGAAGGCCTGGAAATCATCAATGTTCACGGGGAAGGCTTCAGGTTACTGGTGAAAAATTAAAACCGGGCAGGTTTTTGTTTTTTTGAATAAATGAAGCCTGTTTTTAATAATACTGTTAAATTAGCAAAACAATCCAAAATGTTTTGCTAATTTTGTTTTTCATCAGAAGATATGAAGAATATTATACTGGGTACATTAGCCCTATCTATAGTTACCGTTTCCTGTAAAAAAGACGAAAGCCCCACTTACCTGAAAGAAGAAGCATCCGTTCAGCCATCGGCGATGGCTATGAAACCGGCTCCCAAAACTTCTATTCTGGACCAGGCGGGCATCCGGTCCACTTCCGGATCCGGAATGTCTACCGTTACCTCAGCAGGCATGAATCCGCCGCACGGACAGCCGGGGCACCGGTGTGATATTCCTGTGGGACAGCCATTGAACTCCGCACCGGCACAGGGAACACAGAATGTCGCAGTGAATACCAATCAGGCACAGACCATACAGATTGACCCCAATTCTGTACAGCCCGGAAAATTTACCGTGGACGCCAACGGAAAAGCGAAAACCACAGTTACCGCCAAAGGGATGAATCCGCCGCATGGTGAACCGGGGCACCGGTGTGACATTCCTGTAGGACAGCCGTTGAACAGTAAGCCTGTAGCCTCTGCTGCAACTCCTGCTGCACAGCCTGCCCAGATGAATCTTCAGAGTGATCCTTCAGCAAACCGGCCTGCACCTCAGATCGGAGAAAAACCGGCACTTAATCCTCCGCATGGCAAACCATGGCATAATTGTGCCGTGAAGGTAGGTGAAGCTTTGCCATAATTTTTGTATTTTTGCAGAAGTGAAACTGTTTCAGATCATAGCTGTTGTTTTCTGCCTGGGGATTTTTCTTATCCCCAAAGACAGCCTGTATCTGGAAAACAGGCAGGAAACCTGTTGCCGTCAGGATTCTTCAATGGAGGGAATGGATTGCTGTAAAAAAGACAATCCTATCAAACATTCCTCTCATCAGAATAAAGAAAAAAAATCTTCTTCCTGTGATGACAGCTGCTGTTCTTCCTGCGTGCTGTGCTACACCTTTATCGAAACCCCTTTTTCCGGAAACCCGGGACTGGAATTATCCTACTACCAATCCAATAAAAACTTACAGTTCCAATACTCGGATCCTTATCTTTCAGACCGTTTGAAGGAAATCTGGCAACCGCCTAAAATAGGTTAATTAAATAAACTTAACAATGTATCAGTTTAGCAATTCATCAGTGATTATCAGATGATTACTTTGCTGTATTTAATTAATCTAAATTTTTAAACCCATGAAATTATATATTTCCAGGATTATTCTTGGTATATTCTTAGTATATGCTCCGTTGATAACCGCTCAAAATCTTTCCAAACACAGTTTTACCGTAAAAGGGAACTGCAATATGTGCAAAGAAAGAATTGAAACTACCGCCAGAAAGGCAGGCGCAAAAACGGCAGTCTATTCCGTAGACCTTCAAACACTGACTCTAGAAACAGATAATACCGTTTCAACAGACGAAATCCTGAAAAAAGTGGCCGATGCCGGCCATGACAATGAAAAGTTCAAAGCTCCTGAAAGCAGCTATCAGGCCCTACCCGATTGCTGCCATTACGAGCGGAATCTGCAGACGGCCACTACAGAAAATCATGATCACCCTTTAAAAAAGGAAAATGAATTCTATGTAAAAGGCAATTGCGAATCCTGCAAAACCCGGATTGAAAAAGCCGCTAAAGAGGCCGGTGCCGATGCAGCAGAATGGAACGCGGAAACCCAGACCGTCACTTTACATTTTGATTCGGCTAAAACCTCATCCGATAAGATCTTAAAGAAAATAGCGGAGGTAGGCCACGATAATGAAAAGTACAAATCCAGCGATACTACGTATAAGAACCTTCCTTCCTGTTGTCTGTATGACAGAACGGTTCCTTTCGGGGAAGCCAATCCGAAAGTACACTCAGAAGAAGGGGAATCTCAGGAGCATTCAGGACATCAGGTTTCAGATAATGAAGACCATAACGGTAAAGCTATTGAAGGCGTTACGGTAACAGGATCCAAAGCGGCTACCTCATTACAGAAAAAAGAGGCCGGACTGGTTTTTAACATCGATAAAAAAGAATTGTTGAAAGCCGCCTGCTGCAACTTATCCGAAAGCTTTGAAACCAACGCCACGGTAGACGTCTCCTTCAGCAATGCCGTAACGGGAACCAAACAGCTGAAAATGCTGGGCCTGGATCAGAAATACACCAGCCTGACAAAGGAACTTCTGCCTGAAATCCGGGGATTGGCTTCGGCTTACGGGCTCAATTTCATTCCCAGAAGGTGGATTGAAAGCATCCAGCTCACAAAAGGAGGCAGTACGGTAACCAACGGCTATGAAAGCATCACCGGAC
>NZ_CAJYMO010000319.1 GCF_913776365.1 uncultured Chryseobacterium sp.
GAGATTCGGGCATGGCCTTTCCGGTACACCTCCGGGCATTCATACCGGTACAGATCCGGACAGAGAAGATCTTCCGCCATGTATCCGGGTTCAGGTATAGAGATATTTCATCTGTTTTGAACTTAGATACAATGAAATCACCTATTCAGTAAGGACGCTACCTGTACAGAAAAACGGTTCAGTCAGTCGGGCAGGCCGTACATGTGCTATCTGAAATTCAGCCGCTGTCCCAGCCGCCGGATGGCTTCGGTACGCTGTGGTGAAAATACATCCGCTATAACCAGCCTGAAACACTGATCATAAGCATCTGTAAAGGAAAAGGTAGATCCGGGGGTGAATCGTATTCCGGTGGCTTCGCACTGCTGATAAAAGTTGTTCATATCGGTAGCATCAGGCATTTTTATCCACAGGTTGTAGCCACCGGACGGCTGTATGATTCCGGTGCCTTCCGGGAAATGGGTGGCAATCAGGTTTATGGCGAAAAACATATTTTTTGCCAGCTTCACCCTGAGTGACCTCAGATGGCGTTCATAGGCAGTTCCGCCCAGCAGGCGGCTTATGGTTTCCTGATAGAGCGGGGATACGGTACTGCCCAGCGCAAATTTTACCTGTTCGGCCTGTCCTGCATATTTGCCGGCACTGAGCCAGCCAAGCCTGATCCCGGGAGCCAGGGTCTTAGCATATGAGGAGCAGGTGATGACCTGCCCGCTGTCATCGAATTTTTTTATAGCAGCCGGCCGCTGTCCCAGAAAATACAGGTCACCGTAAATATCGTTTTCAATCAGGGTTATATCGTACTGCAGGGCAATGGCCAGCAGCTTTATTTTCTGCGCATCGGTCATCAGGCTGCCCGTAGGGTTATGGAAATTCGGCGTGACGACAACGGCTTTGACTTTGTTTTTGCGGCATACTTTATCAAAGAAATCCATGTCGAATCCCGTGGCCGGATCGACAGGGATTTCAACCACTTTCAGTTTCAGGACCCGTACCACTTCCAGTACCGAAAAAACACAGGGGCTTTCCAGGGCTATAATATCTCCGGCTGTACATACGGTGGCCAGTGCGATATAGAGTGCCTGTAAAGCACCATCGGTAATAATCAGTTCTTCGGGGCGGATCAGGGCATGGTCCGGGGCAGCCCGTTGAATAATCTTTTCTTTCAGCTGGGGCGAACCGTCCGGAGGGTAGTAGCGCAGCAGCCCGGCGCCCTGCTCCCTGATGACCTGCTGCAGCGTTCGCAACAGCATCTTCTGCGGGATCAGGAGGTCTCCCGGAGCAGCTACATTGAATTCAGAGATTTTCTTTCCCATTCTCAGGGAAGTGGTAAGGGCGAGGTTGCTCCTGAACACAGCATCCCGTGCGACAGGGCGGTGCCTGGTCCGGGAAGGGCGGGCCGGCATTTCCATCCGGTGGCTCACGTAATATCCGGACTTCGGTATACTTTCTACCCAGCCGCTGATCATGAGGTATTCGTAACCGCTCTGTACCGTAGTGATGCTGATCCGGTACTGTGCTTTAATTTCCCGTACCGAAGGTAATTTATGGCCGGGCCGGAAAGCCCCGTTCCGGATGTTTTCCTCAATGGCGGCGGTAAATACCTGGAATTTATACGTCTTCATCTGTACCGGCCGTTTTTACGAAAGATCCGGCTGTACTGCAAAGGTAATACAATTTATTGTGGCAAAAATACCTCTCCTGCAGGAAGAATAATTCTGCAGCAGGAGGACAATCGGTACAGCTTTTGGTACACCCATATGAAACCCCTCAGTTTCAGGCTGTTTAAAACAGTCCTGTCCGTGAGAAGGATCAGGAAGAGCATCAGGGGCGATCGGGAATCAGAAAAAACCAATCACAAACAAAAATAAAAATGAAAAAAGCATCACTGGAAACCATTGCAGAAAAAATGAAAGACCTCGATTTCTGCATGATGATCACACAGGACGAAAACGGTAAGCCGCAATCCAGGCCTATGAGCAATAACGGAAGGGTGGAATACGACGGGGATTCCTGGTTCTTCACCTATGAGGACAGCAATAAAGTCCGCCAGATCGAAAATGACAATAAAGTCAATCTCGTCTATCAGACCGACGATCTGCTGTTCATTGAGTGCTACGGCACGGCTGCTATTGTAAAAGACAAGGAAACCCTGGAAGAAAAATGGGTAGACGGCCTGGAACAGTGGTTTCCGGAAGGAACCGATACTCCGGGGATCTGCCTGCTGAAAATAAGTGCCAGGCGGGTTACATTCTGGCATAAAGAGGAAGAAGGGCAGTATACGGCCTGACACCATCTGCGGATCAGGAGAAAGCCTGATGTCGTAAATTTTTAAATACTGGGGATCGTTCTTCAGTATTTTTTATTTCCGGACTTCCGTTTTTCCGTGACAGATCATAAAATACGGTCTGCCGCATATGGAATAAAACGGTACCTTTATACCCCATTAAAATAACTGATGGTACAGCTTCAAACAGGACAGTTTTACGGTGATACCGGCTTCATAAGGAGTGTCGGACCATTGACGCTCACGGATACGGTATATACGCATGATTTTGTCGACTGGCATTACCATGAAAGCCCTTATTTTACCTTTCTTCTGGAAGGCGGCCTGACGGAAGGGTACAGAGAAGGCAAAGAAACATTCGGGGCCGGCCATATCCTCTTTCATCACCGGGACGAATGTCATTACAACCAGAAGCCGGCCGACAGGGCAAGAGGGTTTCATCTGGAAATTGAATCCGTCTTTCTGAAGGATTACGATCTTTCCCTTTCGGGTGTTCAGGGAAACCGCACGATAGGGGATCCGCTGCTGAAAATTTTATTCTGTAGGCTTCTTGCCGAAAGCAAATCCGGAAACCCGGATAGTGGAATGATCATTGAGTCATTGGTGCTGGAAATCCTTTCGTTGCTGAGTAACACAC
>NZ_CAJYMO010000320.1 GCF_913776365.1 uncultured Chryseobacterium sp.
ACCTGGTAACACCCACTGCCGTACTGTCCTTTTTCAGCAGAGGATTGGAATAAAAATTCAGGAAGAAGAACCTGAATTCTTTATTGGTATTAGGGGTTGAGACCAGGATGTACTGTGCATTTTTTTCAAAAGATCCCAAAGACCTGTTCTTACCGTCAAAATACTCTACATTGAACTTGGTAAAATCCAGCGTATCTGTATTCTGAATATCTTTATAAACTTCCAGGTTGTTGACTTTGGCACTTTTTACCTTCAGGCTGTCCAGTTCCCGGAACAGGTTTTTGAATGTGAGGCTGTCGGGCTTATGGAAATAGCTCTGCATCTGGGAATAGATAAGCGTGTCGATCTCCGTGTTTTTATTACCGGAAAGATATAATGTGGAAAGATCCAGCAGCTCCTGGACTTTCTGTCGGGTAATGAAGTTGATGGCCTGTGCACTGTCCATCTGGATGGCAGGATAGGTTTTGGTGTTGGTGCTGTTCCTGAGCTTATCCAGATCGCTCACTTCTGTTTTTTTATTATTGCAGGCTACAAAGGCGAGAAGCACCAGGGTAAACAGTAAAAAATTATTTATTCTTTTCATCTGCGGTTGCGATTTTAAATTTGATAGAGATGATCTTTCCGTTGGTGTCTTTTTTCATTTCGATGACACTCAGGTTTTTAAGAGAAGTAGTAGGCGTAGTCACCAGGGTAATGTATTTCTGCTTATCCAGCCTTTCGATCCCGTAAATGTTATTGTCATAGATCTGGTAGATAACCGCCTTATTGCTGATCAGGCTTTCCAGCTGGTTTCTTTTCCTTTTCAGTTCTTCGGGATCGCCATTGGCCTCCTTGATGGAGAAATAGTAGGCTGCCATTTTGTAATCATCCGGTTTCAGCTCTATGGTTTCCTCGTCCGGCGCATTTTCCAGGCTGCGGTTTACTTCCAGGTACTCATAGAAAGGAGAGCTGATCTGCATCCTGACGTTTTTATCTTTGGTAGAATAATAAAAGCATTCCCCGGGTTTGATCTTATACAGGATAGGAGATTCATTTTCCTTGATCACCTTGATCTCGAGGGTATTCACAACACCGGCGCCTCTGTCGGCATCTGTAAAGCAATAGGTATAGGTCTTGGAGAAAATAACGTCTTTGAAACCCAGCAAGCCTGTAAGGATGACCAGAACAGCCGTTAGCAGTGCCCAGGCATTTTTTCTGAAGAAACTTTTTTCAGATGAAACCGGAGGAAATTCCGGTATTTTTACTGATGCCTGATTTGGTGTAATATTTTGATTTTCAGTATCTGATTTTTGTAAATCAGTGTTTTCAGCTGTTGTTTCCTCTGATTTGATGGGATATGTTTCTTTCTCCGCGGCTTCAGGAAGGACTTTTGCCGTTGCCTCGGGCTCCTTTGTATCCTGTTCCTGTAATTCTTCATCATCCTTAAGAAGTTCGCCGGCAAAAAGATGCTGCTTCTTAAACTCATACCATGAATCATATCCCGCATAGCTGCTCAGCAGATTGAGCATATCAATTCTCGGAAGCTTTGTTACGGGAGCGTTCTTAAAATAGGTATAAAAAGATTTTTCGCTGATATTCCCTTTGGCCTTTTTCCGCAGGTCTTCCTGGAAATAGATGATATCGATACCCTTCCATTTCGATATATCATCAAAGGAAGGGGTATATTCTTTCAGATATTGAGCCTGTACCTCCTTTTTCAGCTGCTCAAAATGTAATAGATCTAAGTCCGTCAATTTATTATAAAATAAGTAAATTATTGATAATCAGTTGTGTTTAATTGTAAAACGATTTTACAAAGGTATTACAATTATTTTTCCTAAACAAATTTTCTATCTGCTCTACCTTTGTCTTGTTCAAATAACGGAACAGAGAAAAAGTTTTATAAAACAATATTAACAAAATTAAATTTAATTTATTATGAAAAAGTCATTATTCGTAGCTGCTATCGCTGCAATCTCTTTAGTTGCTTGTAAAAAAGGTGAAACTACTTCTACAGATGCTTCTAAAGATTCAGTAGCTGCTACTGCTGATTCTGCTACTGCTGCTATCGATTCTACTGCTACTGCTGCTACAGATTCTATCAAAGCTAACGCTGAAGCTACTAAAGATTCAGTTAAAGCTGACGCTAACGTAGCTAAAGAAGAAGTTAAAGCTGAAGAGAAAAAAGAAGAAGCTGCTAAGAAATAATTCTGGCGCACGCTAAAATAAAAGAACCGTTCACAATGTGAGCGGTTTTTTTGTGCTTTCCATAGCAGGGATCCGATGCATTTTCCTCAGAAAGAAAAAGATTCTGTTGATTTGGTACCGGTTCCGGATTTCGTATTATGGGCGCGTTTTCTTCTGTCGCAATGCTTCATAGCAGGTGATGGCTACAGCGTTGCTCAGGTTCAGCGAATCGATGCTGCCGGCCATCGGAATCAGGGTATTTCTTCCTTTACCGGTCCAGAAACCGCTTAAGCCCGAATGCTCGGTACCGAACAGGACCGCTGATTTTTCCGTAAAGTCCCTACAGTATAGATCTTCCGCCGTTTCGTCCATAATCGTTGTGTAGATGCTGAAGCCGTTTTGCTGAAGAAAATCAAGGGTTTCTTTATTTTCCGCCTGGAATACCTTCATGCCGAACAGGCAGCCGACACTTGAACGAATTACATTCGGATTGTAAAAATCCGTTTTACCGTCTGAAACAATCAGTGCATCGATACCGAAAGCTTCACAGCTTCTCAGAATCGCTCCCAGGTTACCCGGTTTTTCAACACCTTCCACAATAATAACAGTGGAATTGTTTTCAGGCTTGAATGAAGAAAGCGATGTTTCTCTTGTTTTATAAATCCCGATAATCCCTTCGGAGCTACCGCGGTAGGCTATTTTTTCATATACTTTCTCATTTACATGATGGATTTTTCCTTCAGGAATTTCTGTTCCCAGGATGTTTTCGCAGATAAAAAATTCTACCGGTTCGAAACCGAATGCCTGTGCCCGATTGTTTTCCTGTTGCCCTTCCACTACAAACACCTCCGATTTTTTGCGGAACCGGTTATCGGTAAGAAGCCGGGTGATGTATTTTATTTTTTCGTTCTGAAAGCTTTCTATGACCATGCTGCAAAATTATGTAAAAATCCTGTAAGTGCCTGAAACCGGCTCCGGGATAAATAAAACCCTGCACAAAAGCAGGGCTGTTCTGTTGACATCAGGATTGTTCTTCAGTAAAATCCAGTGAGATACGGGAATTTTCCACTAAGCTCGGCGGAAGGTCCTTTTTGTTTTTAATTCCCAGGGATTTAAGCTTCTGGGTCTGGATGATCAGGTTGTCGTTTCCGGTAGAGAGCTGCTTGTAAGCTTCGTTATAGACATTCTTGGCCTGGTCCAGATTTTTTCCCACTTTCTCCAGGTTTTCGATGAATCCTACGAATTTATCATACAGCCTCGCACCCCGGTCTGCAATTTCTATGGAGTTGCGGTTCTGGTATTCCCGTTTCCAGAGGTCGGCAATCAGTTTCAGAGAGGTGATGAGATTGCTGGGATTCAGCAACAGGATCCTGCGGTCATAAGCAAAGTTCCAGAGATTCTGGTCTGCCTGCATGGCTGCAATATAAGCCGGTTCGCTCGGGATGAACATCATAACGAAGTCCAGGGATTTTCCATAATCGTCATACGCCTTCTGGCTCAGCTGGTTGATGTGGTTCTTGATGGATGAAAGGTGCTGGTTCAGCTTCATGAGGTATATTTCCTGATCCGTTTCGTCCACCAGATCGGTGAAGGCAGTCAGTGAAACTTTGGAATCGATGATCACGTTCCGTTCGTCAGGGTATTTTACCACAGCATCGGGGCGCATTTTTTTGCCTGAGAATTCTGAAAAGAGCGCTTTGTTGTCTTCATCCCGCAGTTCGTGTTCCAGGAAATATTCCCGGCCCTTTACGAGGCCTGATTTTTCCAGGATGCTTTCCAGGATCATCTCACCCCAGTTGCCCTGTGTCTTACTTTCCCCTTTCAGGGCCCGCGTCAGTTTCTTGGCATCTTCGGAAATCTGCTGGTTCAGTTCTGCCAGTTCCTTTACTTTTTCAGCCAGGGAGAAACGTTCTTTATTTTCTTTTTCGTAGGCCTCATTCACGCGGTTTTTCAGTTCGCTGATCTTTTCCTGGAAGGGATCCAGGATATTTTTCAGGTTCAGCTGGTTCAGGGTGGTGAACTTTTCCGTCTTCTCTTCCAGGATCCTGCTGGCAAGATTTTCAAATTGTATCTTCGATTCTTCCTGGATTTTTGTAATCTCCTGTTTCTGGTTCTCCAATGACTGCTGCAAACTTTCATTGACTGCGGAAAGTTCTGCGTTTTTAGCATACAATTGCTGCTTTTCAGCCAGCAGGCTTTCGTTCTGCAGCGTCTGCTTTGAATACAGCTGTTTCTGTTCCTGTAGCTGGCTGCTTACAGAAGCGTACTCAGCAGAGACCCTGGAAAATTCGTTTTTCAGGTCATTCAGCAGATCCGATTGCTGGAGATGGCTTTCTTTTTCTTTTTGCAGATTCAGGGAAAGTTCCTGGATCTTCTGGAGAAAGTTCTGCAGGTCTGCATTGTTTTTAATATAACGGCTGTTCAGCTCATCATAAGAGCTTCTCATTACCATGGATGATTTCAGCGCGAAATAGGCGATCAATGTACCGAGGATTGCTCCGGCAATGCATCCGATTAATAAGTAAATCATTGTTTCAGTTATTTTCTTCCATTAAGGTCCTCAGATAAAATTTATGTCCGTCGTCCGTAAAGGTGTACAGCCCGTCGGTAAGTTTTAAAATCTTAAAATTTCTGAGCTTAATGAGATTGTTTCTCGTTATCCTGTCGATGGGCTTCACGCTTCCGGACAGCTTCTGGCCATATTTTACCATATAGGTAAGTAAAGTACTGCCGTCATCATCTATATATTCAGATTCGGAGCTTTCCTTCTGCAGCAGGCTTCTCAGCATATCATAATGCAATCCGTTGTAGAGGATATCCGGTTTTACGGATTTTCTGAGCTCATTATTTTCCTTACGCAGTTTTACCACTTCCGCGGTCAGAAGTCCCAGGTTTACCATCTGATCTCCTCTGATCCAGCCCGGAATTTCATTCGAATGGCTGAATTCTGACAAAACTTTATAGATCGTCAGCTGAATGTCTTTATAATCATTGCAGAATTCCACTCTTCTTGAAAGAATAAGGTTTTTAAATTCCTGTAGCTTTTCAGGGTGCTCTTCTCCGCTTGTACGGATTCCCTTTTCTGAAGGGTGGGTTTTCTTACCGCTTACATCTGCATTCAGCACAATGGTAAAAAGAGGCTTATTGCTTGCAATAGCGTACTCATACTCAAGCCGGATGTAGCTTTTTCCGCTTACAGGGTCTATGCTGCCATACCTTTCTCCGACGATCAGCAAATATACATCACTTTCATCAATCCATCTCCGTATAATGGCGGCCTGGCATTCATCATGTACGGAAAGATGCTGTATTCCGGCCGGAATATTTCCGGAAGAAAGAATAGCTTCAACGGCAGCACGGCGCTCTTCTATCAGATCTAAATAAGTTGAAGACAGATAGACCTGCAATTTTTTACCTTTCATTTTTTACAATAAAAAAGCAAAAGTAAATTCTTTTTGTCGAAAACCCTATATGGGCATTGACCGAATTCCTGCATTTCCTTATGTGCTGCTTTGCTTTATTGAACTGCAGGCAGAAAAGGACTGCATCTTGTTTTTCAACGGCTGATTCAACAGATCGCCGGCAGTTTCTGCCAGTGTAATCCCAGCTACCTGACAGCCTGCTGCCGCAGGACTTTTATCCGGCTGAACATTTTACTGCCCGGGCATTGTCTTAACTGCGGCATGTTTTTATTCCTGTCTGATCCGGCGGCTGCAGCGATGAAATATTTTTTCTTATCCGGTATCAAAATTATAACACAGAAGGCTGATTATTTTACGGGAAACCATAATTTGCCGGTGGTATCCGGAGGCTGGGTTCTTTCCCTGTTATTTCATATATTTAAAGTACAAATAAAATAATATGAAATTTTTAAGTCTTACTGCCTTTGTATTGTCCGCTTTTTTATCAGGGCAGGATTTTGCCAATTACGCAAAATATGAGAAGCAGAATCAGGAAATCTTGTCAAAAAATAACAGGCCGGCTTCCGTTCTGATGGGGGATTCCATTACAGAGGGCTGGTTTTCAAGCGATCCCGGGTTTTTTAAAAAAAATAATTTTGTCGGGAGAGGCATCAGCGGGCAGGTAACATCGCAGATGCTTCTGCGATTCAGGGAAGATGTCATTAAATTAAAGCCGAAACAGGTTATTATCCTTGCGGGAACCAATGACATTGCAGAAAACCAGGGGCCGATTTCTCTGGATAAGGTATTCGGGAATATTGTGTCGATGGCGGAGCTGGCAAAGGCTAATCACATCAGGGTGGTCTTATGCTCAGTTCTTCCGGCTTACGATTTCGGCTGGAGAAAAGACATGAAGCCTGCTGAAAAGGTTATCCTGCTCAATAAAATGATTGAAGCCTATGCAAAAAAGAACAATATTCCTTATGTAGACTATCATTCCGCAATGAAAGATTCCCGGAACGGACTTGATAAAATCTATACTGAAGATGAAATTCATCCTACCGCAAAAGGATATGAAAAAATGGAAACCATACTGATGAAAAAATTAGGTACAAGCTGATGCCGGTTTTTCTTTTCAGGCATAGCAGGCAGCAGACGGTATACTGATATTCTTCCTGATGCCAGGACTTTTGCATTTTTCAGTTCATTAGGGCATCATAGAAGATGTAAGGGCAGAATATCCTGCAGCCCGCTTCGGTGTATGGTAATCTTATCCGTTTTGAGAACCATTTTTCAGGCGGTTGCTTACAAAGCTTGTGTCCGGATCAATGAAAAAAAACCTTACAGAAAGCTGTAAGGTTTTATTCTATTTCAGGAAATCCTCTCTGAAATGCGGATATGAAATTTTTACTGCAATTATTTACGATCCCCTGCTTTTACTGCAGAAATTCCCGGTTTTCCCGGTGCTACGTCTTTTGCTTTTACGGCTATGCAGGAGGTCAGCAGGCTGCAGGCAATGAACAGGACTATTGCTTTCTTCATTATCTATTCTTTGATCCTTAAAAATTCCTTGGCCAGTTCGATCATTTTTGGATCGCCGGTGTATTTGCCGTGTTCATCGGAAAGCTTTACCGTAGGAATCCACTCCCGGTTCGGTGCCTGTACCCCGATCAGCTTCATCACGATATTCATCGGCTTCAGGCCGACATCATTGGTAAGGTTGGTGCCGATGCCGAAGGAGATGCCGATTTTTCCTCTGCAATAATTGGTGATTTCCTCTACTTTTTCAAGGTTCAGGGCATCTGAAAAAATGATATATTTGAACAGGGGATTGATGCCGTGTTTCTGATAGTGGGCAATGGTTTTGTCTGCAAATTCCAGCGGATCTCCGCTGTCATGGCGCACACCGTCGAAAAGTTTGGCAAATTTCTTATCGAACTGCTGGAAAAAGACATCGGTAGTATAAGTATCTGAGAGGGCCACTCCAAGATCTCCACGGTAGACATCTACCCAATGTTCCAGCGCCAGGTCGTTGGCCATTTTGAAGCCATACTCCGCAGCATGGAACATAAACCATTCGTGGGCATGGGTCCCGATCGGCTTTACGCCGTACTTCATAGCAAAATGAACATTGGAGCTTCCGATAAAGGTGGAATCGTTTTTCCGGGTCAGTGCTTCCATTACCAGGTTCTGGACTTTGTAGGAGTGTCTTCTGCGGGTCCCGAATTCTGCAAAAGTAACCCCGAGTTCCCCTAGTGCATCTGCCTTTTCAACAGTCCTGTCCATAACGACTTCATTGGAATCCCTTTCCATGTGGTTCATCTCATAATGAAGTTCACTGATCAGGGCGAGTAGAGGAACTTCCCAAAGAATAGTCCTGTACCAGAGTCCTTCAACTATAACGGAAAGTTCGGTTCCTTCCTGGCGGATTTTTACTTCGGAAGGGTCATAATGATAGCCTTCCAGGAAATCAAGGTAGGGAAGATCGATGTAAGGACAGGTCCTGGCCATAAATTTCTTTTCTTCTTTTGTCAGCCTGAGCTCTGCCATCTTATTAACGGCCTCTTTCAGTGCGGTATCAAACCCTTCCGGAAACTGGTGTTTGCCCCGGTTGATGAATTCATACTTTACAATGGAATTGGGGAAGAGTTTAACCACAGCGTTCTGCATGGTTATTTTATAGAAATCATTATCCAGGATAGAGTTCAGTCGGATGTCTTGCATGATTGTGTAATTTATACGCAAATATAAGTATTAAAAATAAAATCACCTAAAAATAAGGTGATTTTTTATTGTTTTCCTGAATCATTAAATTCAAGTTATTTACCCAGGTATGAATTGTACATCCATACCTCTTTTTCCTGTTCGGTGATATAGTCGCTCATCTGGGAGTTGGTACCTTCATCTCCTGCAGCGTCGGTGATATCCAGCAATTCCCTCTGCAGGTCAATCACAACTTTGAATGAGTTCAGTATGATCTCCACGCTTTTTGTACCGTCTGCCACTTCCTGGCTTTCCCGGATGGTTGCCACCTTCAGATAATCCGAATAATTATGGGCAGGCGTAGAACCTAATGTAAGAATTCTTTCTGCAATTTCATCAATTTTCAGGACAAGGCTATTGTAAAGTTCTTCAAACTTAGGATGCAGGGTAAAGAACTGGTCCCCTTTGATATTCCAGTGCGAGCCTCTTGTATTCTGGTAAAAAACGGAATAATTGGCAAGCAGGACATTCAGTTTTTCAGCGATTTTCAGGCAATCGGCTTCCTGAAGCCCTATGATATTTGCATTTTTCATTATATAAAAGTTTATTATTATACTTACAGACTGAAGTAAATATTATGCCGAAAATATGGTTTCATCATTGATGATACTTATCTTTGGAATTTTTAGAATTCATTGACTTATGAAGATATCTTCAGATACCGGTATAAAAAGCCTTCTGATTTCGGTAATGGTTTTTTGTACAGTTTGTATAATGTATTACCTGATATCGGTTTCAAAAACGGATGGGCATTACGTCTATCTTATAGACGATGCCTATATCCATTTGGCTATGGCGAAAAATATAGCGCTCCATGAGGTCTGGGGAATTACAAGGTATCGTTTCTCTTCTACATCCTCATCGCCTCTTTTTACCAGCCTTCTGGGCTTACTGATCAGGATCTTCGGAAATGACGACCGGATTTCCCTGTATGTGAATTTTTTTTCCGGTATGGGAACCGTTTACTTTCTGCACCGGTATTTTAAAGATATTTTCCGGAAGAGCAGGGATATTGTTCTATCCGTGCTTTTTACGCTTTTTATTTCTGTAATGCATCTCCAGTTGTTATCCGGGATGGAGCATGTTCTGCATGTGTTTCTCTTTGTGGTCAGTATTTTCTGTCTCAGCCGCCTGCCTGATAAACCTGCTGTCTTCGGTTTCTATGTTTCTCTTCTGCTGATGGGACTGGTACGCTTTGAAAGCATGTTTTACTTTATTGTCCTGGCTTTTCTCTTTGTGCTTCTTCAACGGTGGAAGGAAGCAGGCTGCATTTTGCTGACGGGCTTTATTCCGGTAGCTATTTTCTGTTACTTTAATTACAGTCATGACGGTTATCTCTTTCCTAATTCTGTAGTGGTGAAAGGAACAACCTTATCATTTGATGCGGAATTTTTCCATCAGATGAAATCCATCCTGCTGGATAATTTACTGCTGAATATAAGTTTTTATAAAATCGGATTCTTCCCGCTGCTGATCAGCCTGATCATCGTCATCAGGGATTTCAGGAAGAAAACCTTCCGGAATGCAGTTCAGGATAATATGCTTATAATTGCTGTTTCCCTCCTTATGATTTTGCATTCCATGTTTGCTGATCTCAAAGGGCTTTTCCGGTATGAGGCTTATCTGCTCACCGGTTTTTCAATGGCTCTGATTCCCAGACTGAAACCGCTATTTGAGAATACCTTATACTTTATCCGGAAAGATAAGCTGATCGCCTTCTTGGTGCTGATGAATATTGTCCTGCTTTTTTACAAATGTTCTATTGCGCACCCTATGATATGCAATGGCGGGAAAAGCATACGGGAACAGCAGATTCAGTCAGCAAGATTTCTGCATACTTATTATAATGAATCAAAAGTTGTGGCAAACGATATCGGTGCTATTACGTATTATACTGATATCTGTGTTCTGGACATCGCCGGTCTTGCTTCTGTAGAAACCATTCCGTTCAACCGGAACAGGCGTCCGGTAGATGATGCCTACGAAAATTTTCTTACACAATATACTGCAGATAACGGTTATGACATTGCCATCATCTATGATAGCTGGCTTCAGGGCCATATTCCCGGGAACTGGAAGAAGGCTGCCGTGCTGAAAATAGAAAATCCGGCAACGGTAGCACAGGATGAGGTTTCGGTATATTCCATTCAGCAAGGCAATTACCGGAAGCTTAAAGAAAATATAAGAAATTTCAGATGGAATAAAAATGTCCGGGTAACAATTATGGATTAAACAGGTGATGTTGTGTGAATTCATTTTTAATTTAAAAGATAATTTCTGCATAACTGCTTGTTAATTAAAAAAATATTATTATTTTTGCACCCTAAAATAAAAAGCAATTAAATGCCTACTATTCAACAATTAGTAAGAAAAGGAAGAGCCACGCTTGCCAAGAAGAGCAAATCGGCTGCCCTTGATTCTTGTCCACAAAGACGCGGGGTATGTACGAGAGTATATACTACCACCCCTAAGAAACCTAACTCTGCACTGAGAAAAGTAGCAAGGGTAAGACTTTCTAACGGGAAAGAAGTCAACGCCTACATCCCGGGCGAAGGACATAATCTTCAGGAGCACTCGATAGTATTGGTGAGAGGCGGAAGGGTGAAAGACCTACCGGGAGTACGTTACCACATCGTAAGAGGTGCATTAGACACTGCAGGTGTAAATGGAAGAACACAGAGAAGATCCAAGTACGGAGCTAAGAGACCTAAACCAGGTCAGGCAGCTGCTGCACCAGCAAAAGGAAAGAAAAAGTAATCATTAAATAAGGTACAGAAACAATGAGAAAGACAAAAGCGAAAAAAAGACCGTTGTTACCAGATCCAAAATTTAATGATCAGCTGGTAACAAGATTTGTAAACAACCTGATGCTTGACGGTAAGAAGTCAATCGCATTCAAAATATTCTATGATGCACTGGATATCGTAGAAACGAAGAAAGGAGACAGCGAGAAGACTGCTCTTGAAATCTGGAAAGATGCATTAACCAATGTTATGCCTCACGTAGAAGTACGTTCCAGAAGAGTAGGTGGAGCTAACTTCCAGATCCCTATGCCGATCAGAGCCGACAGAAAAATTTCTATGGCAATGAAATGGTTAATTCTTTATTCTAAAAAGAGAAACGATAAGTCAATGGCTTTGAAATTGGCTAATGAAGTAGTGGCCGCTTCAAGAGAAGAAGGTGCTGCTTACAAAAAGAAATCCGATACTCATAAAATGGCGGAAGCGAATAAGGCTTTCTCACACTTCAAATTCTAATCTGAAATGGGAAGAGATCTTAAATTTACAAGAAATATTGGTATTGCTGCTCACATTGATGCAGGGAAAACCACTACCACGGAAAGGATTTTGTTCTATACAGGGGTAAACCACAAAATTGGAGAGGTTCACGATGGTGCTTCTACAATGGACTGGATGGAGCAGGAAGCAGAAAGAGGAATTACCATTACCTCTGCTGCCACCACTTGTTCATGGAACTTTCCGACAGATCAGGGAAAACCTGTTGCTGAAACCAAGCCTTACCACTTCAACATCATCGATACACCGGGACACGTTGACTTCACTGTAGAAGTAAACAGGTCTTTGAGAGTATTGGACGGACTGGTATTCCTTTTCTCTGCCGTAGACGGTGTAGAGCCTCAGTCTGAAACCAACTGGAGACTTGCTGACAACTACAAAGTGGCAAGAATGGGATTCGTAAACAAAATGGACAGACAAGGTGCTGACTTCTTGAACGTTGTAAAACAAGTAAAAGAAATGTTAGGATCCAACGCCGTTCCAATCGTTTTACCTATCGGTTCCGAAGAAGACTTCAAAGGAGTTGTAGACTTAATTAAAAACAGAGCGATCATCTGGGATGAAGCAGGACAGGGAGCTACTTTTGAAGTGGTGCCTATTCCTGAAGACATGAAGGATGAAGTACTG
This sequence comes from uncultured Chryseobacterium sp., assembly GCF_913776365.1. Lineage (GTDB taxonomy): Bacteria > Bacteroidota > Bacteroidia > Flavobacteriales > Weeksellaceae > Chryseobacterium. Next base: position 12,254 of record NZ_CAJYMO010000320.1, read on the forward strand.
GAATACAGAGAAAAATTAGTAGAAGCTGTTTCTGAGTATGACGAAACTTTGATGGAGAAATTCTTCGAAGATCCGGATTCAATTACAGAAGAAGAAATCAATGCTGCATTGAGAGCTGCTACAATCGATCTTTCTATTATCCCAATGACTTGTGGTTCTTCATTCAAGAATAAAGGAGTACAGTTTATGCTGGATGCGGTATGTAAATACCTTCCTTCTCCACTGGATAAAGACGATATCAAAGGTACTGACCCTAGAACTGACGCTGAAATTACAAGAAAGCCGTCTGTAGACGAGCCTTTCTCTGCATTGGCATTTAAGATTGCTACCGACCCGTTCGTGGGAAGACTGGCTTTCTTCAGAGCATATTCCGGAAGACTGGATGCAGGTTCTTACATCCTGAATACCCGTTCAGGAGACAAAGAAAGAATCTCCAGAATCTACCAGATGCACGCTAACAAGCAGAATCCTGTAGAATATATTGAAGCAGGAGATATCGGTGCTGCAGTAGGATTCAAATCCATCAAAACAGGTGATACGATGTGTGACGAGAAAAACCCGATCGTTCTTGAATCGATGGTTTTCCCTGATCCGGTAATCGGTATCGCTGTAGAACCTAAAACAAAAGCTGACCAGGATAAAATGGGTAATGCTTTAGCTAAACTTGCTGAAGAAGATCCTACCTTCACCGTAAGAACCGACGAAGCTTCAGGACAAACAATTATCTCCGGTATGGGTGAGCTTCACCTGGATATCATTGTTGACCGTATGAAGAGAGAGTTCAAGGTTGAAGTAAACCAGGGACAGCCTCAGGTAGAGTACAAAGAAAACTTAACCAAAGTTGCCCAGCACAGAGAAGTTTACAAAAAACAATCCGGTGGTAAAGGTAAATTTGCGGATATCGTATTTGAACTGGGACCTGCAGACGAAGGTAAAATCGGCCTGGAGTTCATCAATGAGATCAAAGGAGGTAACGTTCCTAGAGAATTCGTTCCTGCTATTGAAAAAGGCTTTAAAGCTGCAATGAAGAACGGTCCTCTGGCTGGTTTCGAAGTTGAAGGAATTAAAGTTATTCTTAAAGACGGATCTTTCCACGCGGTGGATTCTGATGCCCTTTCTTTCGAAATGGCAGCTAAATTAGGATTCAAAGAAGCGGGACGTGCTGCCAAGCCGGTAATTATGGAGCCTATTATGAAACTGGAAGTTGTAACTCCGGAAGAATATATGGGTAACATCATCGGTGACCTTAACAAGAGGAGAGGTACCATCAGCGGTCAGGAGGAAAAGAACGGAGCTGTAGTAATCAAAGGTTCGGTTCCACTTTCTGAAATGTTCGGATATGTTACAACGCTGAGAACACTTTCATCAGGAAGAGCTACTTCTTCTATGGAATTAGAGAAGTATCAGGCTACCCCTCAAAACGTTGCTGAAGATATCATTGCCAAAGCAAAAGGTTAATTTTTTAAAGTACAAGAAATGTCACAAAGAATCAGAATAAAACTAAAATCTTACGATTACAACTTGGTAGACAAGTCTGCTGAGAAGATCGTAAAAACGGTAAAGGCTACCGGTGCTGTGGTAAACGGACCGATTCCACTGCCAACCAACAAGAGAATCTTCACTGTGTTGAGGTCTCCGCACGTAAACAAGAAAGCAAGAGAGCAGTTCCAGTTGTCAGCTCACAAGAGACTGATGGACATCTACTCTTCTTCTTCAAAAACGGTGGATGCCCTGATGAAGCTAGAACTTCCTTCCGGTGTAGACGTGGAAATTAAAGTGTGATAACGAGCACTTAAGCCGTGATTATATAAATCCGTCCCTTTTTCAGGGACGGATTTTTTTATGCCGTTGCATACCTTTCTGATATGACTGTCCCGTATTGCCTGCTTCTGTTAAATGTATATATTTGTGAAAAATCATAATCATGAAAATATTCTCATTTATCTTCGCAGTGCTCTGCTGTTCATTGGAAGCGCAGACCCACCGCTTTATCTATGACGTGGTGTACCGTCCGGACTCCGCCTCTGCAGAGGTAAGGAAAACCAACTATCACCTGGACATCAATCCGGATGAAACCTATTATTATGAGCGGTCATATTTCGTAAGCGATTCGATTGAGAAGCTTTCCGGCCGCAGAACTTTCAGCGGAAAAATGAGCGACATTCTGAGCAAAAACAGGAAAAACAGTGAATATACCCTGTACAGTATGCAGAATTTCGACCTTTATAAACTCAAAGACCGGCCTGCCATTTCCTGGCAGATCAGTGAAGAATCAAAAACCTCTTCTTCGCTGAGAATGCAGAAAGCGACGGCGACATTCGGGGGAAGAAAATGGATAGCCTGGTTTTCCAGAGATTTCCCTTTTCAGGAAGGACCCTATAAATTCCATGGGTTGCCGGGCATGATCATTGAGCTGTATGATGATGGCGGGAATTTCCGTTTTACCCTGAACCGGTCACAGAATTTTACAGATACCCAGGAGATCAGTATTTTTAAAAACGGAAAAAACAGAGGCATTGAAATTCCTTACACCAAATACCGCGCTATGCTGCTGAGTCATTATCAGGACCCTATTAAATTTATAAACAGCGGACAAACGGAAATCAATGAAAATAACAAGCTGATACTGGATGACGGAAGGATCATCTATAAGCCCGAAGACCTGAGGACCTATGGAACAGAAGAACAGAAAAGGATAAAAAAGTACAATAACCCGATCGAACTTGACAAAGCAGTCCATTATCCCGAAATTAAAAAGAAGCCATAAAAACGTAATCCGGAAATTTATCACATTCCATACATGAAATACATTGTGATCATCATGCTGATGTTGAATGCATCTCTCGCAGCACAGACCCACCGCTTTATTTATGAATACGAATTTAAAACCGATTCAGCAGCTGCGGAAAAAAGAAAAGCCAGCATGGTACTGGACGTAAATCCCGAAGAGGTCAAGTTTTATAATTATGATTTCGTCATAACGGATTCCATTAACAAAACAAGAGGCGAGCACAACATCACACGGGACGACACCCCGGCTCTTACCAGAAAGAGGAATACTGCCTGAATATAAATTACAAAATGACACAGGTCATGTTCATCACCGAAACAAAAGATCCGGTCAGCTGGAAACTGCTGGAAGAAATTAAGATTGTGGAAGGACACCACCTGCAGAAAGCCGCGGCAGACTTCGGTGGCCGGCACTGGACAGCCTGGTTTGCAAAAGACATTGCTCTGAGTGAAGGTCCTTATAAATTCAGGGGATTGCCGGGAATGGTATTTGAAGTCTATGATGACCGGGACAACTTCAGATTTTTACTGGTCAAAAGCTACAGGCTCGTAAAAACATACGATACGCATTCTATTCTCGAAAACTTTACAGGACAGAGGCCGGTAAAAATTCCGGAAGCCAAGCTGGTGAAGATGATGCTCGATTATTATAATGATCCGCTGCATGAGTTCAGAGAACATATGAAAAAGAATACAAACCCCAATGCCCGTTTCAAAGTAATGGGCATCGAAGTAAAAGGTCCGGAACAGCTGAAAGTGCTTTCGGAAAAGATGCAGGACTCCATCAGGAAAAACAATAATCCCATAGAGCTGGATAAAGCGGTGCATTATCCGGTAAAGTAGTTTCCCTGCCTGAGGCTTGGCGGAGTTTTTGATGCTGTTCTCCTGCAAAAAATGAATAGTGATGGCAGCAAAGGACAAAAATATCTTTGAAAAATTTTCAAACTGGTCTACCAAATTTACCGGAAGTTCTTCCGCATTTATAGGAGCTACTTTAATCGTGATCCTCTGGGCCGCTTCCGGGCCGGTCTTTAAATATTCAGAAACCTGGCAGCTGGTCATCAATACAGGAACGACCATTATAACTTTCCTGATGGTATTCCTTATTCAGAAGGCCCAGAACAAAGACTCAAAAGCCATCCAGATCAAGCTGAATGAGCTTATCGCTGCCCATGAAAAGGCCAGCAACAGGATTGTGGATATTGAAGACCTTACCGAAAAGGAACTCGACCAGCTTCACAAATATTATGAGAAACTTGCCGACTTTGCCGAGGAAGATGAGGACATTCATGCTTCGCATTCCATTGATGCTGCCCAGCGGAATCAGGACCATAAGGATGAAATGTTCAGGAGAAGGCATGAGGAATGGCTGCAGGAACAGCATAACAAAAAAGGACCGAAGTAAATCAACCGGTCCCTTTCATTAGTTCATAAAGTAATTGAAATATGTGCAGCTTCCCAACAGGTTCTTTGCTGTTTCCGTATCGGCATACTGTTTCTTCAGAAGAGAGAAATATGTTCTGTACCGCTGGTTTTTTACCTGGTCCAGCTGTTTCCGGTAAGCTTCTTTCTTTTCTGCCCACTGAGGATCTGAATAGTCCGTGTTTGCCGGGTTTTCCGCTTCATACTGATAGTATTTTCCCTGTTCGGCACTGGCCATCTGGAACAGGATTCTGGCTTTCCGTTCCTTATCTGTGGAAAGATCGAATGCTTTTTTGTAATAGCTGATCGCAAGATCAAAATTATCCGGTTCAATATAGCTCCGGTCCGTAAAATTTTTATAATAATACCGGTACGGGTTTTTCTGTTCCGTGCTCCGGAAGTCATATTTACCACCGTTGGTATTGTCGGTATCCATCACAAAAAGCTGGCGGTAATATCCCAGGATCGAAGTATTGTACAGAAGATTCCCGATCAGTTGGTTGGCAGCCGCTGCTTTGCTGTCTTTCCCGGAACCGGTTCTTTTAAGCTGAATCAGAGCATCCGCCAGTTCCAGTTTATTCATCAAAGGTTGAATAGAAGGAAACTGTGAATAATCCTCTTTTATCATGGTTTCCCCGGCAGGGCTGCGGAAGCTTTCCCACCCATTGTGTCCGAAAACCAGGCTGGAAATATTGCTGAAGCCGTTGTATTCTCCGGATCCGTAGCGATGTGGGATTTCTTTGCGGGCAGTGCTGTCCCAGTCATAACTGGTCCTCGGAATTCCTGTAAAGTTCCCGGCTTTTGCATAATATGCTTTTGCCTTTTCAAAATCTGCCTGCCGCATGGCGCGGTCTCCGTAGATGACAGCGAAGAAAGCGTCAATATTCCCTACATCATCAATATTCCGGGCAATGATCTGTTGTTCAAACTTCGTTTTACCGGGCTTCCTGTAAAAATCTTCCACGCTCTTCACCAGACCCGAATTGGGATTGTACTGCAGGTCCGACAGTTTGTTATTCATCAGGAAGGACTTTCCGTCTTCACCCTGCAGGAAATAGCGATTGGCCAAAACGTCCTTCAGGAAATCTTTCGTGGAAGGCACTTCACCGTAATAATCATCTGCATCATCGGTGCTGTCTTTTTTTACTTCGGGCTGATCAGCAAAATACTCCGCATAATCGTTCATCAGATGGTCTTCATATTCTGCATCGATCTTCGGTCTTGAAACAATGTCGTTCAGGATCTTCATCCTTTTAATCTGTTCCTGATATTCCGGGTTGGCGGTGGTAATGGCATTTAAGATCTCAGTGCTGGCCTTGTAGTCTTTCTTTAAAAATTTCAGGTAAGCATCGGCAATCTGCCAGTATTCATCTTTGGATTTCCCTTTGGCTTTGTCAGTGAATTTCTCCAGTTCGTCCAGGAAATCTTTCGTCTGATCATCATACCCGTAATTGTTTTTGGTATATACCGGAATCCGGTTGGGGTTATCCAGCAATTCATCGTCATTCTGATCTGCTGTGCTTCCTGTAGAATCCTGATCTTTTTTGCTGCTGAACAGGTTTTTAAAAAACCTGACGATCTTCTGCCAGAATGAAAGCTCTTTTTCTTCCGGTTTCGCCGGCGCATCCTGCACCTGATCCGGGTTTTTACCTGATGCCGATACTGTATTCTGTCCAGAACCATTTCCTTCAGCATCCGTATAATAATAAATCGGAAGGTAGCTGCGCTCCAGTTCATTGATGCTTCTTACGGCCATGACTTTTAAGATCTCCGAATCCGGATTGATCTCAAACATCTTTTCCATTACCGGAACCGGGTTGTTGAAGTCTTCATAGCCCAGGAGAAAATAGGCCATGTTTTTATCTTCACCGGTCTGTGCCCTCTTCAGGATATTGTTGAAAGACGCTGTATCGGAAAGCTTCATCGATACGAAAGCTGATTCCTTGCGGCTCATGCTGTCCCTGAAAACCCGGAAGAAATTCCAGTTGGCTTCGCTGTTCATTCCTAGTCCGCGCTGGGCTCCTGCCAGCTGGTCCAGTGCCATTATATAAGGTGCTCCCTTCAGCCGGAGCGGTTCCACATAGTTTTTGAAAGCGCTCACGGCTTCATCATAATGCCGGGTATAATGGTTGAACCGGACCAGCTGGTATCCGTACCGCTGTTTAATTTCAGGGTTGCGTGCGGCATTATAGAGAGAGGTGAGTGCGGCAACCGTTTTACTGTAATCAAGCTGGGTCGCATTTTTTTCATTCTGCGGGCTGCCGTAAAAAAATGAATCCGGATTCTCTACGAAATTGATCCGCATATAAGGCTCAAGATACTTGGCTTCGATCAGGTAATCGATGCCTTCCCGGTATTTCTGATAAAATCCGGGGCCGGCCTTCATCAGCAGCTGATCCGAAGGGCTTCCTTTCTTAAGGGCATTGAGATCATTCATGCTGATCTTATTCACCAGGTAGCCGGTCTCCGCATAGGAAAACCGGTTGTTGAAAAATCTCCGCCAGGCTTCAATATTCTCATCAGGAATCTGTGACGGTTTGAAGTCCGTATAAAAACGGGAAGAATAGCTGTGCAGGAAAGGCAGATAAGACTTGTCCCGGATGATACTCTGGGTAAACAAATTGAAATATTCATAATCCGGATCGGACCATGCACAGGCTTCAGATGGGGTATAAAAAAGCGAGGCGGCGGCGAGTGAAAGGAGGTACTTTTTCATAGATGGCTTTTCGGTGTTTTGGATCTTTAAATTTAAATGAAATTTTTCTTTTTTAATAAACAAAAGCTTTCTTTATCTGAAATAATCCGGTCGCTGCCGGTTTGAATATATTATCATTCAACCTAAGAAGTTTTAAAAGCAGACCTCTTTAAACGCTTTCATATCCCAAAAGATACAGTTCTTCCACTTCACTTCCTAGCCTAAGAATCAGATAAGCCTGCAGATATAGCACCTGAAGCTTCTTCTTCAAAGGGTATGCTTTCAATAATTTCTTTTAAATCAGGGAGACCATAATATTTGTTTTTTATAATCATGCTTAGAATTTCAGGGTGTGCAGCCGTAATAGTATGTAAGACCGATCCTGTATTATGCCATGCCGTATTGCTGTTTAAAGGTCTGTATTTATAAAATGCAGGACTTTCTATCGCTGCAATATGGGCTACAATCTCAGCTTTTTCCTCGATACTGAATTTTCCGGAGGGCTCTGTCTCAAAAAGATCATTGTTTTCTTTAAACAGGTAATGTGCATAGGTGCCCAGGGCATAAATAAAACGGTCATCATCTTTTGTCGTATGTTGAGAGACATATTCAAGCAATCCCTTCCGGATCTGCAATTTGCCACGACAGTCTTTTGTGAAAAATAAGTCACCGATTTTTGCAGCACGCCAGATCTGACCGGAGCGGGTGTATTCTGTATATAATTCTTCCAGTACCTGCCGGTTAATTTTTTCTTCCGTGTCATATCCGTAGACGGTGACCAATTGCCCGAGAAATTTTTTATCGTTTGATAGCAGCCACGTCAAATCTGCTTTACTGTCATTGAATAAATATTTATTCCGGGAAACTATCGTGTTTATATTATTGAACCGTATTTTCGGTAAACCAGGGTCTTCTTCCCATTTTACTATTTTTACATCTCCCTGATTATTGCTGATCTGCTTTTCCAGGCCTGCAGTACCGGGGAAATTCTTTTTATAGTCTGTTATTTCCGGGATAGCAAATAACTCGGTAAGGAATTTTTTGTTTTTAATAAGGTAATAGGAAACCGGAGTCATACCGTCATCAGAATTTCTGTTATAGACCATTGATTTTGTACAGGCATCATTTCCTCCGATATACAAATATTGAGTAGCAAGTCTGAAATTAAGCTTCCTCCTGAAAATGGCAAAAACTTTTTTTTCAAATTCTTCCTCTGATGGAAAGCGGTAGCCTTTATTCTTTAATTCTGATTCTAAAACCGGGACCGAACAATTCAGGTCTGCTTCACTGTAAACATAGTTGGGATAATCCGTCTCACTTTTTTCGGCTGATGATCCTGCTTTTAATTGAGCAAGTAAACATGGTGGTGTTTCCATATGGATTGTGTTTGATTGAACATTCCTTTCGTTCTTTTGGCAGGAAATCAGAAAACACAGCGTTAAAGGGAATAGTATTTTTTTCATTATTGTAATCAATTTTTTCCTGAACTTGTCTAAATTCATAATGGGATTATATACCTGCTGCTGTGAAATCAACATTACCGGTATTGCTTTTTTCCCTGTCTGCATATTGGCAATGACTTACAACATTACTATTTTCTGCTTATGCTTTTAAGGCACACGGAGAGTCTTATCAAAATATTTCATCATTCATCACGATGTAATTATCCTTACAACATCACCACGAATGACAAGAGAAGACGTTTTATAAAATTCCTTATAAACAATTTACAGATCTTTACAATCAATAAATCTGATGTGCAAAGCACTCGGAGATTGATCAATGTGCTCCAAAAAACCCATCAGAAGGATTTTTTCTTTCTGTTTTTCAATACTAAGTTCTCCCAGAATATCTGCTTGGTAGATTGGTAGAGATTCACATTCCGGACAGAAAATATTCCCTGAATTCTTTTTCAGCAGTATAATGGTTTTTTTTCCCGGACTTATTGCTACTGTATTTAATTCTTTGAGCTCATTTCCGGTATTTTTGTATGTATTTTTTATCACAATATCTTTGACCTGATGATATGATCTGAATGAAATACTTTGCTTTGAAACCGGTATTCCTTCTTCTTTTAAAATACCTGCAATTTCATCTTTATAGCTCTTGTAAAAACCTTTCAGAGAAATGATATTACCCGATTCATTATTGATTGTCCATGTCTTCAGAATTTCCGGTTCACTATGATCCCGGTCTTGCGTGACCAGTTGGATAGAGTAGTTATTATCTTCAGATGTCTTTGGCAACAGATTCAAGTACGTTAATTTCTTTCCGGCGGATAAGATCATTGCATCTCCTGCAATATACCTGATCCCATTATTTCCAAAAGCTTCTTTCCTAAGAACAGGCGAGTCATCAGCTAATTTTTGAAGATCAGGCAATTGAAAGAAACAGGGCTCTTCATCGGCTCTTCTGTCGGTTTTTGCAATGCTTATCTTTCTTTGCTGCATTGATTTATCTGTTTCATTTTTTTTATCTGAACATGAAATCAATAAGATCAATGCGTTGAAGCCAATTAACATTAAAAAGCAAGTGGTTGTTTTCATATTTCAAGTATCAAAGTGGTGTAGGTAAAAGTGAGAACTTTTTATACCATCATCAGTCCCTTATTCTGCTTTTATGTATATATCCTTTTTTACCCTCTTTTGTTTTGATCAGGAACTAATCTCCGGTATTTTCCAAAACTTCAACTGTTTCGCCAGAGCTAATTTTTTGCCGGATTGCGGATGTGGTATTTTTTTCTGTACGAAGGTTGGTGAACCCATCAGAATCTTGAATTATGGCAGTTTTATAATTATTATTAATGCTGATGATGTATTTTTTTAATGTGAGTTTGATATATTGGTTAAAATAATTTTTTTCAGACAGCGTTAATTTTTTAATAAGTGCTTCTCCAAATACCGGACTGATATCTGTAAAATTGATGGTTTTGTTTTGCCATCCGGTGTATAGGCTGGGAGAAAATATACACTCCTGGGTATTAAATTCAGATAAACTTTGCCTGAAAGATTCATCAAATTCTATTTCTTTTTCAGGGAAAATGAATAATTGACCGGGTTGCATATTGATTTCGCCTAAATAATCTGCAAAAAAAGATTCCTGAACAAAAAAATCATCTAAGTGCTGAATTATTAAATTTAATAATGTTACTTCATGATACTTAGTTCCTTGCCGTATAAAAAATAAGGGGTTTTCTATAAAAAATTTCACGATTTTTTCAGGATATAATTCTATACCATTATAAGCAATGAAGTCATCCTTTGATAATTCAGATAATATATAGAATGCCTCATTATCTGATAATTGCCTTGTTCTAAGATATAACAGTTGTGAAACTAGAGTCGATTTAAATTCATCATCTTCTGTTTTTATCTCTTTTAAATACTTAATAAATTTTTCCCTGTACTGGACATTCATTAAATCTGAAATTTTCACATCTTCTATATATGTACTATTATATTTATACTTTCTGAGATCAATATCATCTTTTGGAAAAACAGAGTTATCTATGGTCAGTCTGTCAATTAATTTTTCTTCTTTATCTGTTGTTGTTTCATCGGCTATCATAGTGCTTTTGCTGTTTTTCTTTTGACAATTATTTATAACTAATGCAAAACTTAAAAAAAATAGTAATAGGGATTTATTTAACATAATTTATTTTTTTAAAGTTAATTTTCCGGGTTTAATATCAGGATGAATTTTATGATATTGTATCCCCCACTCGTAGAATTTTCTTGCATCCTCATCCCATATTCTGATGCATCCGTGCGTCCGCATTAAATACGGGTTTCCCCTTGGTTCAAATGTTTCTGTTTCTTGTCTTTCAGGTCTACTTTTTTTTTAATTGTCTCTGTTCTGAGGAAACTTTCCAGCTTTCATTAGATTTAAGTTTGTAAGTAGTAAGATTATAGTGGCAGCAGCCAATACTATTTTGGACAGAAATTGTTTTAGCCGGAATATTTATATTTTCTGCAAGCATTCCATGCTGTAAAGGAAAAGTTTCTGCCGGAGTAAAAATTCCGTTTTTATCTTGAAAATAATATTCATATAATTCGCCGGCATTTCCTCCTGTATCCCAAAGAAGGGCAAAATCTATCAATCCATCAAAATTGAAATCTCTGATGACGAATTTTTTACATGGCAGGTCAATCATCGTTGCCCAGGAATTTGGTTCAAAATGAATCTCCTGTAACGTTTTACCTTTCCTGTCTTTAATAATAATCCATGCAGATACCGGATATTGCTTTTCTTTTTCATTCATAAACTCTCCGGCCTCTAAAATGAACATATATTTCCCTGAAGGATCATTAGAGATGCAGGATTTATTTTTAGATTGACAGGATTTATTTTTGATTGTTTTTACCTCTTTTTCAGCGATGAATAAGTCCGGTTCATAATTGTTTAATTGACAAGAGATAATACCTTTTCCTCTGAAGCCAGCTCAAAATATAAAATGACGATTCCTTTTTATCTAAAAACAAATAAGTTTGTTTTCTTTTGTTTCTAATATGATCAATAGTAAAATGAGAGTCTTCTAAAGATGTATGGTAGTATATTTTATTATTATCTATTTGAATAAATTTTTCTGTGTCTGTACAGTAATAGTATTCATTATTTTTTTCTTCATTAATAGATAGCCATTTCCCATTATATAAATGAGAGGGAAATTTGTTTATATCAATCTGATCCTGTACATTAATCATTTGCTTCTTCTGACAAGATATGAGAATTGAAATAAACAGCCATGCAAACGATACTTTAATGAGTTGTTTCATTGCTTGTTGATAAAAATTGAATCTATATCCACTCTGATATCATTATTTTTAATTTACATTTCTGCTTTTAAATAGATATATTTATTGGTGTTCGCTTCCTCAGTAAAATTTATAGAAATGTCTTGTAGTGAATTGATATAAGAACAATTTAAGGTGGGAAAGTATTTTATCTTATTTTAAAAGAATTGAATCAATGTCAATATTCTTTAAAAGGTGCTCTTCGGTTTTTTCTTTATTAATCCACTCTTCATTACCCGTTCTTGCATTTGTTTCCAAAGTTGCTATAAATACTTTTTCGATAAATAAATCGTTATTTTTATAAAAGACGGGGAATATCATTTTTCTAAAGGGTTTTTGATATTGATCTGCATATCCTAAAACCAAATTAAATGCTTGATTTTTTTTTGTAGAGATGTCTATTTCTATAAAATCACATTCAAAAGTTTTGCTAAAGAAAAAATTATTATCTATTTTTCCTGTCAGTGTATAACCTGTTGCTTTTTTTTCTACCAATAAGACGTCTTGAACATTATTTTTATTGAAGTCTATATCATATCTTTTTACTACCACAGGCTTACTATCGTGTGGCGGCGAGATGTTTTCTTCCTCACTCATATTTTCTTTTGACCTTAGAAAATATTTTCTGCAATCTGGTAAATCACATCCTGAAATTATTGTCTTTTCTCCGTCGTAAATAAATAGGTATGAACCTCCATTAATTTGTATATCATATTTTTTTCCATTATAATAATAACCCTCAATATCAATATTACAAGGCGTAACAGGATATGAGAAATGCCATTCGTTTTCTGTGATTTCCGAAGATAATTTCATTATCTCGTCAATATCTTTTTTTTTAAGAGACCAATTTTTGTCCCTTTCAGATATTTTCTCACCCGTTGTATATTCTCCTTGACATTTTGCAAAATATATTTCAGCTTTTTGTTTGTCATTTATTTTTACATCTTTCTCTTGCCTTTTGCATGATATGATAAATAAAGACAGTAGGGTGAGATATATGGTTGTATTTTTCATAATAATTTATAAATAATCTTTAATCGCATTAAATACAATTTGTCCTTCACCTTTTTCTTTAGGTGCTAAATGTTCATGACAGTCTATTTTATTTTTGTCTAAATTATAGTAGTTAATTAAAGCTTTAACAAGGCAGGCTACTGCTTTTGCCTGTTCGTCGGTTAAGTTTTCCCAACCAACAACAGGATTTTGACCTTTTAAACCCAATGTTGGTTTTCCGTTTTTATCATAAAAGGGGAAAAAATTATCAATAGATTTTTTAAACACTATTGCATTTATTACTTGAGTATAAAAAAATTGTTTAACTAGAAGTGGCAACTCCACTAATTAGTTGAATAGTTTTTTAGAAATTGTTTATATTATGATCTGTGATTATTCCGAAAGTACAAATTTTCCACTATTACTTATTTTATATTTATATAAATTTTTGTATTCAATACCATCACAATAGTAATAGTTATTAATTGTAATAATCTTATGTTTATCAATACAAAAATCTCTATATCCACTACACTCACTACTAAATGTTGAAGCAATTATAAGATTATCTATGTTCGTTTGTTTGTCATCAAAAGTCTGAATTTCTATTCTCGGTTGAATAATTTCTGAATCAAATAAGTATGTATAAAATACGGCATTAATTGTATTACTCACTTTTAATTTTCTGATGGCAAATGCATTTCCATTAAAGGGATAATGCATAAAGTTCGCTTGTTTATCTGAAACAAAATCTTCTGTATTTTTATGAAATTGAGTATTTAAATTGAGTTCATTAGTTTTTGCGATATTGTGATGAAGTAAAAACGTATCTAAATTTGTCTGATAGTAATTGCTTTTAGGAAGTGTATCAATTTTCAGACAGAAAGGCACTATTAATTCTTTTACATTTTTATCATTCTGACTAATCATAGTTTTTAATAAAATTTTACTAAATTCTATAAATGTTTTTTTTGCACCATTTGGAAGAGTTTCTAAAGCATTTTGATTTGTGCCTTCTAATATTATTTTATTAATATTGCGCAAATCATCATATACAAATGAATATATTTCTTTATATGTTTCAGCTAATTCTTCATTGATATACATATCAACATTGAATGTTACTTTATAGGTGAAATTATCTTTAATAATTTGATTTGCTGTATAAGTTACTGCACAGCTTGTCCCACAGCTAATTACAAATGATTTGTCTTGAATTTTTATTGAATCATTTATATGGGTTGATATCGGATCTGCCTTTTTAACTTTACGTGTATCTGAAATGGTTAGTATATTCTGTTTATCTATATTTTTCTTACAGCCTATTATTAGACATAATAAAAATTTCAGTATTAAAATTTTATTTGTTTGAATGAATGTCATTTCTTGAAATTATCTGATCTGTTATGTCTTCTGAATTTAAATCGTAAAAAGTATCTGTCATTAAAATATTCTGGGTACATATAGCATTTAATATTAGATGGAGAGACAGTGGTTTTTGTAATTCCTCTACCCACTTTTACATTATTTCTTTTGACAGATTGATTTCCTCCTAATATAGCAATATTTCCATTAGTTGATTTTTTCAATAACAAAGGCTACATGTTGACCACCACCATCCCAAACAATCATTGCAGTAGCTCCATATGCCGGTTTATTATCTTTTGTAAGTTTTCCTTTTTCCCAGGAATGATCAGAAAACTGCCCTTTACTATAAGCTCTTGCTCTAACGGCTCCGTAAGCACCAGGAGCACATAATTCGGATTTTTTTCTGTCTACTCCAGATATATGTGGAATTTGAAGCATTTAAAATGTATAAGTCGAATACACTTTATTACCGCTTTTCAATTGGTATCTTAATAATCCCATTGTGAGGTGGTGATGTCAATAAGCTTTCTATAAAGTATTTATTGTTTTTATAAAGTAAAGTGAAGACAGGATCCAAATTCGGAGATATCCCTTTCAATACTTTATTTTCAAGGAAAATTATTTTAAAGTTATTTTGATCAGCACTATACAGGCTTCCTACAAGCTTTAAATATTCATTTTTCCTGCGAGTTTTATCATCAACGTCCTCATACCAACTTTCAAAAATACAGTTATCAGGTTTTGTAATAGTAACAACAGCTTTTAAGTCTG
>NZ_CAJYMO010000321.1 GCF_913776365.1 uncultured Chryseobacterium sp.
GTTCCTTCCATCATTAAGGGGATTTCTTCGGTACTGCATTCGGAAGGATACCACTTTTTCGTACTGTCTTCAGAAGAATCTTCTGCCATTGAGGAGGAGAACGTCATTACCTGTATCAATTCAAGGGTTGATGGTGTACTGATTTCACTGACGAAGCACAGCAAAGACCTCCATCACCTTCATAGGATCAGGGAAATGGAGGTACCGGTTGTTATTTTCGATAAAACCGTTCCGCAAATTTTTTTTGATGAGGTGGTATTTGACAATAAGATGTATGCAAAAACGGCAGCCGAGAGGTTCATAGAATCCGGCTGCACGAAGATCCTGGCCATTTTCGGTGACGAGAATCTGGAAATCACCCAGATCCGGAAAGATTCATTTGTAGAGGTACTGGATCAGCATCCCGGAATACAATGCAAACTGCTCCACTGCGATTCTGCAGATGCCGTAAAAGACAAGGTGGAAATTATTCTTGATTATGAAACGTTTGATGGTTATTTTGCCATGAGCGACGAGACCCTGGCCGGCCTGCACAGTTCGCTCATCAAAAAGAAAGTGCGGGTTTCCGAAGCGAAGGTTATTGCTATTTCTGAAGGAACGCTTCCGCGGTACCTGGATGAAACTTATGAATGCCTGATCAATGACGGTTTTAAAATGGGAACTGTGGCCGCTTCCCGGCTGATTAACAGCATCAGGTCAGCAGGACCACAGACGCTTCCGGAAACGTATTATGTATGATGGTCCGCCGATCTGTTCCCTGCTTATTTTTACCAACCGGCAAAGAAACCGTGATAACTTCTTCATAACCTAAACATTTGTTCCGAAAAGACAGGCGCGTTGTTAAGGACAGTAGATTTTACGGCAGGGTAAGGCGTTTTTATTTAATGGTAATCCGTATCTTTGCAGGACAGGGAAATGGTGTTCTTCCCTACCCAACCGCCTATGTAAGGCTGATGACGCCTGATTAAAAAATGATCAATCATAATTGAATCAGGAAGATATGTCCATGCATAAAAGACCAGCCTACCGGCTTATAAAACTCCGCTTTTTATTGTTTTTCAGGAAATATCCTGCGCTCCCCTATCTTGTCAGATGGTTATGCATCAGTACGATGACCGGTTTGCTTACCGGCACGGTTTCAGCAGGTTTCTTAATGTCATTGGCATGGGCTACGGATTTCCGGGAAAGCCATTCCTGGGTGATTGCCTTTTTACCGGTAGCCGGATTTCTGGTAGGTGCGCTATACCATTATTTCGGCAAGGATGTGGAAGCGGGAAACAACCTGCTTCTCGAAAATATCCATGAGCCGAAAGAGACCATCCCTTTCAAAATGGCACCGTTTGTCTATCTTGGAACCCTGATGACCCACCTTACGGGAGGCTCGGCAGGCCGTGAAGGAACGGCGCTGCAGATGGCCGGTGCCATTGCAGATCAGCTGACCAGGCCGCTGAAGCTGGACCGGGAAGACAGGAATATCCTCCTTATCTCAGCCATCGCAGCGGGCTTCGGCTCCGTGTTCGGAACTCCGTTGGCCGGTGCCGTCTTCGGACTGGAGGTATTCCTGACCGGACGAATCCGCTACAATGCCATCT
The DNA here is from genome assembly GCF_913776365.1 of uncultured Chryseobacterium sp. Classification (GTDB taxonomy): domain Bacteria; phylum Bacteroidota; class Bacteroidia; order Flavobacteriales; family Weeksellaceae; genus Chryseobacterium. The sequence continues at coordinate 1,593 of NZ_CAJYMO010000321.1, forward strand.
TTCCGGCCTTTGCCGCCGCGATTGCGGCAGATGCCGTTACTGATCTCTGGCAGGCGAAACATACCCATTACGTTATTGATTTTATTCCGGAGATTGCATTTCTTCCCATCATCTACAGTATCCTGGCAGGCATTGCCTTTGGAATCTGCGCTGCAGCTTTCAGCAGGCTGCTTCACCGGACCGGCCGGCTTTTCAAATCCAAAATACAGTATCCTCCGCTCCGGCCATTGGTCGGCGGGCTTATCGTGGCTGCAGCCGTTTTTGCCATGGGCACCACAAGATACATCGGGCTGGGAATCCCTGTCATTCTTGAATCTTTTGACCATCAGCTTCCCCCGTACGATTTTATCATGAAAATACTCTTTACGGTTGTTACCCTGGCAGCAGGCTTCAAGGGCGGTGAGGTAACACCGCTGTTTTTCATCGGAGCCGCATTAGGAAGCGCACTGTCGGTAATAATTCCGCTTCCCTGCGGCCTGATGGCAGGGATGGGATTCGTAGCCGTCTTTGCCGGGGCTACCAATACGCCGATTGCCTGCCTGCTGATGGGAATTGAGCTATTCGGCGCGGACTGCGGTGTTTACGTGGCTATAGCCTGTATTGTATCTTACCTGTTTTCAGGGAATAACAGCATTTATCACCGGCAGAAAATCGGGGAACCCAAGAACAGGAGATTCGCACATCTTACGGATAAAAGTTTTGACGACGTATGATGAACTGAATGATGAATGATGAATGATGAATGATGAGTAATGAGCAATTAGCAATTAGTGATGAGCGATAAACGATAATTGATTACTTATCACTTATCACTTATGATAGCGCGTGTTCAAAAACACCAGGATTATAATGACAAAAACCTCCCGGAAGATCCGAAAGGCTTTTGCGTATTAAATGTGGAAATGTTTTCTGGTTGATAAAAAATGCTGCTGTTAACAGGTAATCACCTGCGGACAGGCAATATAAGTAACACAGTATTTCGGGCCGGTAACGGCTCCTGTACAACTGCATCCGCAAAGCGAAAGATCCGGAGTCCCTACGGAACCGCCGCCTTTGGCGCCTCCAATAATATTTTTCAGATCTTCTTTTCTGAGCCTTCTGGCATTCTTCAAAATGTTGTTCTGCATTGTGATTGGTTTTTGGATTAATAAAATGCTTAATGGTCTTTCAAAGTTAAACAAATATTCATTATTCGGAGCATAATTTCTTAGTATTTTTATAATTTGTTTATTTTGACTGACTTATTTTCTTTCTAACGTAAAAAAACTGTAGTTATTACTTAAACACCTGTATTTATTCTGTGAAGTCCAGGTCCCTTTCATGGGTTTCGGAAAGGGTGAGGACAGCGTAAAAGGCCAGTGCAAAGACGATGATACCTACCAGGGCGGCGCTGATGATGACAGTAAATGTACTTTTAAAAACATCAAACCCGAAAATCATAACGGGAACCAGCCCGCGCACCATGTTCGGAACGGTAGTGGTAGCGGTATTCCTGATATTGGTCCCGAATTGCTCTGCTGCCAGCGTAACAAACATGGCCCAGTATCCGGTGCCCAATCCAAGCCAGATGCAGAACAGGTAATATTTCGTCTCGGAATCCGTATTTCCGAACAGCATGATCGCCACACCGGCGATGGTGAAGGCAAGCATGTAGAAAATAGCCATTTTCCGCGATTTTAAAAAATGGGAAAGAAATCCGCTGGTGAAATCCCCTACGGAAATCCCTGCATAGGCCCACATGATTGCTTTTCCGGGATTAAGGCTGGCAATGCCCATCTCCGGGGCAAACTGATTGGCCAGAACCGCTAAGATCCCGATGCAGTACCAGGTAGGGAGCCCCACCGCAATGCATTTCAGATACCGTATCAGCCGGTCTTTGTCGGTAAAAAAAGAGAGGAAATCTCCTTTTGAAACTGAAGCATGTTCCATTTTTTTATAAATTCCGGATTCAGAAACGCTGATCCTCAGGAAAAGCAGGGCAATCCCTAGGATTCCGCCGATAATGTAGGAGATATTCCATCCGCCGGCCAGCTCCACGGTGAGCTGGGCCACCACCGCGCCCATAAGCCCGAATCCTGCAACCACGGAAGTCCCGATGGCCCGAAGGCTTTTCGGCAGGCTTTCCGAAACCAGTGTTATGCCTGCTCCCAGTTCTCCCGCAAGACCAATCCCTGCAATAAAACGCAATCCCGCATACTGGTATACCAGGTGTTCTTCCGGAAAGTACGGCAGGAAGCCGCAGGCGATATTGGCAAGCGAATAGACGAGAATGGATCCGAACAAGACCGAAAGCCGGCCTTTTTTATCTCCGAAGATCCCCCAGAAAATCCCTCCGATCAGCAAACCGGTCATCTGGGCATTTAAGATGAAGGTTCCATCGGTATCGGGATTCAGGCCCAAAGCTTTCAGACTGGGAATCCTGACGATCCCAAACAGCAACAAATCATAAATATCCACAAAATACCCCAGCGCGGAAATAATAACCGGAAGGGAGAAAATATACTTCATTTTTGAAGACAGCGGAAGTTCCTGCATGGTATTGTAAATTTGGTTAAAAATAGAAATTAATTTCAATCCGGCCGTATTTTGCCGCTGATTAAATTGAGGCAACGTAAAAACAGCATTGCTCTGTCGTGCTAACCTGTTCGTGTATTGATATGCATTTGAACGGGCGTATAGCTCCCGCGGGTTAGTTGCATCACGCCAATATGACATAACCTGATAAGATCTTAAAAAGGCTTACCTGTAACAAGACGAAAATCTGCGGTAGAAATATAAGCCGGCCTATTTACGTCTGTTTTCAAATTAATTTAACCGGAAAACACGATTTTATTTACTATTTTAACCTTTGTACTCCTATTTCAAAACTTTTTTCTCTCGTTTGCGCCATTAGGTTAACACTGCCTGAATATTTTCAAAAATGTTAAAAAACCTCTTTTTTAATTCAACAAATATATTTAAAATTGTAAAAAATAAAACATATCATTATTTTATCACAATACTAAATTTTCCTGCTCAGGCAAATTCAGCATTGAAAAAGGATTCGGAATTTTCCGGAATTTTTTATTCATTAAGTGATTAGCTAGGAATTAAAAAATATTGATTTGTCCGGTATTCCGTAGTACGTAATGCGGAAGAAAGATGAATCAGCAAGGCTTGCAAGCGACACCAAAAGGGATCTGACGTGTATAAATCCTGATCCGGATATTAATTACAAAAACTTTACAAAAATGAAAAAGCAATTAAAGTCGTTACAAGACAAAAAATTAAACTCCCATGATATGATTTCCCTGAAAGGAGGAAAAAAGAGTCAGGAACCCACAACAACAATGGTTATGACCAATTGTGGCGGAGGGCAGACAGCAGATGACGGATCAACGGATGACTCAGACTGGGCAACAGGTTCAGATTTATAGGATATGTTTCTGAAAAAAACAGCAGAAAGCCAATTTTTATTGGCTTTCTTTTCCTTCACCGTACTGATCTCGTGTTCAGCTTATCAGGCAACGGTTTCAGACTTGCCTGAGGATCATAAATATACCTATTTGTTTCAGAATACCAGACAGCCTGTTTCATTTTACAGTTACGGGGGAAGGCATTTGAGCAGACGGCCGTTTTTCCGCAGGTACGGCACGTTGGTTTTTACCTATTGCGACAAGCTCAGGGAAAATAAGAAAAGCAAAGGCAATGAGGTCTATTACAGCCTCTTTATCATTAAGGAGATCCCGGAAACGATTATCCTGAAAAATGATACGTTAACTGCCAGGCTGTATGATAAAAAAGTACTCTGCTTTAGTGATCATGACAGGAAACGGAGAAAAAACATTTATAAAAGGTATTTTGTTTCCGGAAATAAAAATTACCTGTTCGTGGGAGAATATAAAAGATTTTATAAAGACCTGGACGCGGTATACCGGTACCACATGTCCCAGGAAATGGAAGGCTTGGAATTATGACTGAAATTTTAATTATATCCAAAGCGGATCTGGAACTGACCACCAACAGCGTATGCGACTGGCTGAATTATTATGAAATCCCTTTTATAAGAATCAATGTCAATCAGATCACTAATCCCGACTATTACGATCTGTTTATAGACATCAATAATCATAAGCTTGAAGTTTTCGATAAAGTTAACCGTCGAAAAATTAATCTTGAGCATATAAAGGTCGTATGGTGCAGAAGATTTACAGACATGGTTTATGATGATGTCATCAGGCAGGAAAATGAAATTGCCCGCAACCTGATTACATTCGCCAAGTTTCATTCTGCAGAAAGAAACCGGTTTCTGAGGATATTATTTGATTTTTATCCGGAATGGAAGTGGTTTGATCATTACAGGGATTCATTGCAACTGGATAAGATACAAGTGCTGAGACTGGCCAAAAAGTATGGGTTATCTGTTCCTGAAACCTACATAGCCAACAGCAGAGAATCGTTGTCACTGATACTACAACACAACAAAGACCTGATAACCAAGCCTATCTTTGAGAGCATCACTTTCACCGGGTCCGGTGGGATGTACGGCACCCACACGCAAAAGGTCAGAAAGTGCAGGATTGAAAACTTTACCCCTTCCCTATTTCAGGAAAATATCCGGAAGAAGTTTGAACTAAGAATATTCTATCTGGACGGCTCGTTCTACGCCATGGCTATTTTCTCTTCCGGCAGCCATAAAACGAAAACCGATTTCAGAAACTACGATCTGTCTGATCCTAACCGGTGTGTGCCCTATGATCTGCCGCAGACCATAAAGGAGCGCTTAACCCGTCTGATGAATCAGCTGCATCTTTGCTCCGGCTCCATAGATATGATTAAGGATGATAAGGGAAGATATGTTTTTTTAGAAATTAATACGGTGGGACAGTTCGGCATGGTTTCCCTGCCGTGCAACTACTGCCTCGAAAAAGAAGTTGCTGAATTTTTAATACGGAAAAAGAATGAATGTTAATCATTTGAAGAAAATCATTAAAAGAAATAAAGGATCTTATATTGTAAGGGACCTGGATTCCCTTTTCAGCCCGAACGAAAAGTTGCCGGATTACCGGGATTTGCAGATTCCTTCTTCCCTGCAGAATGGATCCGGAATCTATCTGAGTAAAAAATTTTATAAAAAAATATCCAAATTTTGAAAACAGAAAAAATAATCTATAAGCTATATGCTGATATTATTCCTGTGAAAGGATATTCACGTTGCCTTTTGCTGGATATCACTAAAAAAAGGTATTGGTATATTCCTACGGTCCTGTATGAGGTCGTGAGCAGTGAAATTGATTTCGAATCCCTGCAGGCATTGTATCCCGATGAAAAGGAAGTGACAAGGGCATATAAAAAATTCCTGCTGAAAAATGACCTGATTTTCCAGATATCCGGTGATGAAAAGGATGCCTTTCCGCCCATCAACATGCGGTGGCACAACCCTGGCAGGATAACCAATATGATCATTGATATTGATTCTGAAACATCCCTTGATTCAATAGAGAACATCTACGCTGAAATAGGGAAACTGGGTGTAGAGGCCATCCTGTTCCGTTGCTTTTCTGAGAAAAAGCTGAAAGAACTGAAAAAACACATCATCCGGATAGGCAGTGATCCCTGCAACAGGCTGCGGGACATCCAGCTTGACGTATGCATAAGAAAAACAGCCCATCTGAGAACAACAAGAGCAGATATAAAAGCAATTTCCAAGCTTCCCGTCATCAGTACAATTACCGTTTTTACTGCAGATAAAAACCCGGCGGACCATCCGGTAAAAGATAATAAGATCCGTTATATAAAACGCGTTGTGGAAGGTCCTGAATATTGCGGGACCATACAGGGAAATATCGATTCTATCAACCTTGAACTCATTTCCGAGTCCATGCACCACAACTCCTGTTTAAACTGTAAGCTGTCAATTGACAGTGCCGGGAATATTAAAAATTGTCCCTCAATGACCCGGAGCTTTGGCAATATCAGCGATACGACACTGGAAAAAGCTCTCAACCGGAAAGATTTCAAACAGTATTGGAACCTTACCAAAGACAGCATCGAGGGCTGTAAAGACTGTGAGTTCAGATACATCTGTACAGACTGCAGGGCCTATACTAACCGTACCCATACAGATGAAAAAGGACTTGATATTTCAAAGCCGCTGAAATGCGGTTATGATCCCTATACTGGCAAATGGGAAGAATGGAGCACAAACCCTTTAAAACAAAAAGCAATCCGATATTATGGAATGGAGAAGTTTATTTAGCACATTGATTTTCGTGAGTCTGTTTTCGACACTGTCCTATGCACAAAGCTACAGGATCTTGTACCGGATGACTTATAAACCGGACTCATTAAGCGACGAGGTAAAAAGCAGGGAAATGGTTCTCCTGATCAAGGATAATGAATCAAAGTTCTATTCCAAAGATCAGTACCTTAATGATTCTGTGGTGATGAAAAGGCAGAAAGCCGGGGAAGAATTCCAGAAAAAATATGATTACCATTTCATGGTGATTAAAGATAACAGCAGAAAAAAAATCCAGCGGTTTACGGTTCTGCTCAGGGACGTTTTTAAAATTTCGGAGAAGAGTCCTGTTTTCAGATGGAAAATCGGTACAGCTACCGGGAAAATAGGAGCATACAACTGCCAGAAGGCAACGCTTACCTATTCCAACCGTACCTGGGAAGCATGGTTTACCACTGATATTGCCCTGCAGAACGGCCCCTATGTCTTTGACGGACTGCCGGGACTGATCGTATATATGAAAGAGGCAAAAAACAATTATGAATTTTCGCTTACGTCTATAAAAAAGGACGAAAACTTTGATATTCATTATCTGTCTGCTCTGCCTCTCGAGGTTACGGCAAAACAGCTGGATAAAGTCCGGAGAGACTATTATAACGATCCGTACCGGGAAATGAAGGCCGGGAATGTAAAAGTGCGGTGGCGGGATGAAAACGGCAGGGAATTTACACCGGATTACCAACAGCTTACCAGAACACAACAGGATTATATTAAAAAACATAATAATCCGATAGAACTGGCAGAGGCTATCCGGTACCCCTGACGGGTTTTATCCGAACCGGTATGATGCATGATCTAAAGGAATTCTTCAAATGCCGCTTAAGTCGGCTGTACCAATAAAAAAACCTTCCGGATGCCCGGAAGGTTTTTCATTGTATCTTGTATAAAGCGTTTATCTTGCGATGTTCACCGCTCTGGTTTCCCGGATTACCGTAACTTTCACCTGTCCCGGATAAGTCAGTTCATTCTGGATTTTTTCAGAGATATCATAAGAGAGCTGGGAAGCTACTTCGTCGTTTACTTTTCCGCTTTCCACCATTACCCTCAGTTCCCTTCCGGCCTGGATGGCGTAGGCTGAAGAAACACCGTCAAAGCTCATCGCTGCAGATTCAAGATCTTTCAGTCGCTGGATATACGATTCCAGCACCTGTCTTCTGGCTCCCGGTCTTGCTCCGGAGATGGCATCCGCCACCTGGATGATCGGTGATAAGAGGGAGGTCATTTCCACTTCGTCTTGGTGGGCACCAATGGCATTGATGACTTCTGCGTTTTCACCATACTTCTCAGCCCACTGCATTCCCAGTAAAGCGTGCGGAAGCTCGGATTCCTGTTCCGGAACTTTACCGATATCATGCAGCAGACCTGCTCTTTTTGCCAGTTTCACATTGAGTCCCAGCTCTGCAGCCATGGTGGCAGCGATGTTCGCTACTTCTCTGGAGTGCTGTAATAAGTTCTGTCCGTATGAAGAACGGTATTTCATCCTTCCTACGATCTTGATCAGTTCAGGGTGTAAGCCATGGATCCCAAGATCGATGATGGTCCTTTTTCCTACTTCGATGATCTCCTCTTCGATCTGCTTTCTCGTCTTCTCCACTACCTCCTCGATTCTTGCCGGGTGGATTCTTCCGTCGGTTACCAGCCTGTGAAGCGATAATCTGGCTATCTCTCTCCTTACCGGGTCGAAACATGAAAGAAGGATGGCTTCAGGGGTATCATCCACAATGATTTCAACTCCCGTTACCGCTTCCAGGGCACGGATATTCCGTCCTTCCCTTCCGATAATCCGTCCTTTTACCTCATCGGATTCGATGTTAAATACAGAAACCGAGTTTTCGATGGCCTGCTCTGTCCCGATTCTCTGGATGGTCTGGATCACGATCTTTCTGGCTTCGCTTTTGGCATTCAGCTGGGCTTCTTCCATGATGCTCTGTACGTGGGCCTGGGCTCTGGTTTTGGCTTCGGCTTTCATGGTTTCCACAAGCTCTGCTTTGGCTTCTTCTGCCGTATAATTAGCAATCTTCTCAAGGATTTCTACCTTCTTTGCCGTTGCGGAATCCAGCTCCTGCTGCTTTTTATCCAGCACTTCACTTTTTCTGGCATAATCGGCAATCTGCTTATCCAGATCTTTTTCAAGCTTGGCGGCTTTATTCAGCTCATCATTCAGTTTGTGCTCTTTGTCCTTTGCTCTTTTCTCGATTTCCTGCATCTTCTTTTCGCGTGCCTGGATATCGGCATCGTGTTGGGACTTCAGCTCCAGGAATTTTTCCTTGGCCTGCAGGTTCTTTTCTTTTTTTATGGATTCTGCCTGGACATTGGCTTTTTCCAGAAGGTTTTCGGCATTTTTCTTTGCATCGTCTATGATGAATTTTCCTTTGGTATTGAGTGAGCTTTTAGAGAACAGAATCCCTGCTGCTGCACCGATTACCAAACAAATAATGCCTACTATAATGGCTGCGGTTGTCATAATCTATGTTGAGTTTTAATTTTTGTTTTATTAATTGTTGTTGTCGTTTCTATACAAAAAAGCCTATAATAATCCAGAGATTGAGAGTAAACTCCTAATCAACACGATTTGAACTGATTTCCACTGTCTGTAATCCGGACGGGCCGGCACGCCATTCAATGGACATTTGTCCGGTAATTGTTTAGTGTTGAGTTTACCTTTAATGTGTTAGAATTATTATAGGCAGTCTTTCCGGGAAAAAAAATCTATTTCCCTATTTATTTCTTTATTTTATTTCCTTTACATCGTTCAACGATTGGGTAATCTGTGATAACCTCTCGTTGGCAGCGTGCAGGGTTC
>NZ_CAJYMO010000322.1 GCF_913776365.1 uncultured Chryseobacterium sp.
CAATCATCAATCATCAATCATCAATCATCAATCATCAATCATCAATCATCAATCATCAATTAAATACATCATATGCAACAGAAAACATACACAGGACAGCCTGTAATCACATTAAACAACGGGGTAGATATTCCGGCCTTAGGCTTCGGGGTATGGCAGATGGAAGATCTTCAGGAGTGTGAAAATGCGGTTCTCAAAGCCATTGAGACTGGATACCGCATGATCGACACGGCTTCGATCTACCAGAATGAAACGGCCGTCGGAAATGCCATAAAGAACAGCGGAACGGATCGGGAAGAATTGTTCATCACCTCCAAACTCTGGGTTCAGGATACTTCTTATGAAAAAGCAAAGAGCGCTTTCCAAAGAACATTGGACCGGTTGCAGTTGAATTACCTTGATATGTACCTGATCCACTGGCCGTATGCCGATTTCACCGGCGCCTGGAAAGCGATGGAAGAACTGTATCGGGAAGGAAAAATCAAGGCGATTGGTGTCTGCAATTTTCCACCGGATAAATTGGAGGAATTAAAAGCCAGTGCAACGGTTCTTCCGGTCATCAACCAGATCGAGCTGCACCCGCTTTTCCAGCAAAAGGAACTTCAGAAATACAACCGGGAAAACAATATTGTTACCCAACCGTGGAGCCCGCTCGGAAACGGGAATGCCGGATTGCTGGATAACGCGGAATTAAAAAAAATCGGTGAGAAATACAGCAAAACGGTAGCACAGGTTATTTTAAGATGGCATCTTCAGGAAGGGTTCTGCGTCATCCCGAAATCGGTAACGCCTTCAAGAATCGAGGAAAATTTCAATGTATTTGATTTTGAATTAACGGAAGATGAAATGAATGTGGTTCGTTCCCTGGATACCGGAAAAAGACTATTCTTTGATCCGAAAGATCCGGAATGGGAGCAGAAAATGCTGAAAGCCGTAGCAGATATTTAATGTAACAATTTTAAATAATAGAGAAGATCTGCATCAACAGTATCAGTCTTTTATATATGAAGCTTCTTCCTGTGTGAAGGAGCTTTTTTATTTTGTTGACCAATAAAGGGATTATTTATTAGAATTAAAACAGGAATTAGTTTTATTTTTGTTCTCTTAAAGTAGTATTATAACCATGAAGAAACTTATTTGGGCACCAGCTCTTTTTTTTGCTATTTCCTGCGGCGGCAACGGTGAGGATCAGGATCCCGGCAATAAAGCATCCATTATCGGAAAATGGTCTGTTGAAAAAGTAGAGATCCGGCGGTCTCTGCATCAGCAGACGCAGACTTCTTTCCCGACAGACTGCCAGAAATCAGGCACATATGAATTTACCGCTTCTCACCTGACTTCAGTTTCATTTGAAGAGAACAGCAACGTCTGCAAAAAGACAGAGGCTTTTACGAGGAAATACATCTTTAATGAAATAAAACGTGAATTTTGGTTCGAAGGGGAAGAGATCAATCCTTATTACGTTGCCCAGCTGAACCAGACGGATCTGGTCGTGGAAGACCGGACACAGGATTTTGACGGCGACGGTACCAAAGATATAATCAGACGTTTTTATAAAAGAATCAATTAAACTCACGCGAACTTGAACTGATCTGATTAACAGGTTGGATGCGGGAAGTCTTATCCACACTAACACAACCAAAAGTCATTTATGCCATTTGATATTATTTATCAGCTAAGAAATACTATTCAATACTCCAGTTCATGAATCTTAATTCTTTTTAGCTTTATCTGTCATCGGGTTGAAAATAAATGACAGATTATCAAATTTACATTAAATTAAAAACCCCTTTCGACTGAAAGGAGTTTTTAGTACTATGGAAAATGAAATTATTTCGTAAGATCCAGTCCGCCGAAGTTTCCGGAGCTCATCATCAGGTAAACGCCCTGCGTTTTATCCAGCGTGTTCCAGTAGGCATGAAGGTCTTCCGCATTGGTAAAGACTTTCAGATCTGAATTTTTAAATTTCTCACGGATCAACTCCGGGGAGATCGGCTCCATTCTTTTGATCTTCAGGGCATCTTCTGAGTAGAAAACAACCGCTTCATCCAAACCGTCCATCGCATAATCATATTGCTCAAGGAAAACAGGATTCAGGCTTGAATAGGTATGAAGTTCCAGAAATCCGTATTTTTTATCTTTTTTAAACTGTTCGTCGAAGGCTTTTACCGTAGCTTTTACTTTGCTTGGTGCATGGGCAAAATCTTTGTAAAGGATGCCCTGATCGTCTCTGTTCACTTTCTCAAGACGTTTGGAAGCTCCCGTAAAGCTCATGATGGCTTCGTAGAAATCTTCGTCCATGATGCCCAGTGTGTGGCAGATGTGTCTTGCCCCTTCCATATTCAGCAGGTTGTGAGCCCCAAATACCGAAAGCGGGACATCGCCCATTTCTGTTTTCAGATGGACTTTTCCGTTAACGATTTCATATTCCGGGGTTCTGTACGGAATTTTCCTGAAATAATTTTCAGCAGCATCCACTACTTTTACCACTTCGGGATCTTCTTCATTGTAGACCAGGACACCGCCTGCGGTAATACTGGCCACAAACTTCCTGAATTGTTCCGTATAATCGTCAAACGTTTTAAATACATTGATGTGGTCCCAGGCGATTCCGCTCAGTAAAGCAATATTCGGCTGATAGAGCAGAAACTTGGAACGGAGGTCAATAGGCGAGGAGAGGTATTCGTCACCTTCCAGCACCATAAAATCGTTATCCTGCGTAAGCTTTACCATACAGTCGAAACCTTCCAGCTGGGCGCCGACCATGAAATCGACGTCTTTCTGATGAAAGTTCAGCACATGAAGAATCATTGAAGTGATGGTCGTCTTTCCGTGGGAACCTGCGATCACCACCCGTGTTTTGTCTTTGGACTGCTCATACAGGAATTCGGGATAAGAATAAATTTTCAGTCCCAGCTCCTTAGCTTTTGCCAGTTCGGGGTTATCCTGATGGGCGTGCATTCCGAGAATCACGGCATCAATATCGGAAGTGATCTTTTCCGGGAACCAGCCGGTTGTTTCCGGAAGAATTCCTTTATTTTCCAGCCGGGATCTCGACGGTTCGAAAATGGCATCGTCGGAACCGGTTACCTGATATCCTTTATCTTTTAATGCAATGGCAAGGTTGTGCATGGCGCTTCCGCCGATCGCGATGAAATGGGTCTTCAATATATTACGGTTTTTTTACGTGGGTATTGATAAGCTCCTGAAAGGCATTGGTGATATTGGACCAGTTGGTTCTGTAATTCGGCATGATCGAGCTCGCATCCGTTTTACTGCCCTCATTCGGACCTTTTTTGATGTTGATGGAAGTTGAAATATGATCGTAGATCTTTTTATGGTCTTCCTGTATCCTTCTGAAATTATTTTTCGAAAGGGTGGTTTCGAGATCCTTGAGTTCCTGCTGGGAAACATCGAAGTCCTGTTTGTATTTCTTGCCCTGGCCTTCAAAAGAATAATGACCTTCACTGCCTTTGATCAGGAGGTTTTCATAAACCGGGGCAAAGCCTCCGCTTTTGGAGTAGCTGATGTCAAAATCCGAATACATTTTCTGGCTGCTGCATGAGGCCAGTATGATGGCCGTACCTGCAATGGCTATTATCCTTTTCATATTCATACGGTTCAGGTTTAGTTACCTTGATTTTTCTGTTCTGATTTTTTTGCTTTCAGTTCTTCATCATAGTGGTGGAGAAGATTAAAATCTTCGGTCTGCTCTATGGCGGTCATGATCTTGTACAGGATCTCCTGAGCATTTTCTTTATCATAATCAATATCGAGAGGGGGTTTGAACTCCATGGTCGGTTTCACGCCTGTTACTTTTAACCTGAGGCCCTTTTTATCGAAGGCCCTTCTGAATCCGTTGATTTTTATAGGGATCACAATCGGCCGCTGGTTTTTTACCAGTTTTGCGGTTCCGCGTCTTCCCTGGGCAAATGCAGAGGTGGTTCCCTGGGGAAAAGTAGCGACCCAGCCGTTGTCCAAAGCTTTCATGATATTGTCTACCTCGCTCATATCGACAATCCGGTTTACGTTTTTCCCTTCGGCCCGCCAGGTCCGTTTTACGGTCACAGCACCGGCAATCTTGAAGATTTTAGGAAGGATGCCTTTGTTCATCGTCTCTTCGGCAGCCACATAATAGAAGTCGATCTTTGGATTAAGTAAGTAGATCGGGTTTTTAATGGTGTTCAGATAGCCGTTATTCACCGAGCAGAACGCATGGTACATGGCTGCTACATCGGCAAAGTAGGTTTGGTGGTTGGATACGAACAGAACGTTGGAATCGGGAAGATCCACAAGATGTTCGGTACCTGAAATTTTCAGTTTGTTAAAGCCGTTAAATCTCCTGTAGGAAACAAATCCCAGAATCAGGATAATCAGCCTTTTTAAAAAATAGGGAGTCCCGAATGCATCGGTAAAAATATTTTTCTTCGCCATCGCTCAATTAAACACAGTGTTGCAAAGTTACATATTTTTCAGCAACTGGCTGAATTCACTTAAGATCATGGCGGTAGCGCCCCAGATCACGTATCCGTTGAAGTTG
>NZ_CAJYMO010000323.1 GCF_913776365.1 uncultured Chryseobacterium sp.
CCGCTCAGCAAAAATATTGCTTTCCGGATGAACGGCACCTATGAATATGCGGAAAGCTTCAGAGACCTGGTACAATCCAAAAAGCATTATTTCAATCCGTCTTTTGTGTTTAATATAGGGGAAAATACGCAGCTTATCGTAGAAGGAGATTATCTTCACCACGAATTCACGCCTGATTTCGGTATCGGAAGCGTTACCGATGAAGCTACAGGTATTTCCAGACTGGCTACGGAAATCAGCAGGAATCAGTTTCTGGGAGCCGGGTGGCAGTACCAGACCAACCAGCAGGCCAGTACAGATGTTATTCTCAATCATAAATTCAGCAACAGTTGGACTTTAAACGCAGTAGCCTCCTATCAGAACTATACCAAGGATTATTTTTCCACGGAGAGGATTCAGTGGACCTACAATTCTTCCAAAAACAACATGAGCCCGAAATGGAAAAGAAGCGTAGGCAGGACATACAACGAGCAGAATTATACTTCATTGCAGATTAACCTCAACGGAGAATTTAAGACCGGCAAAATAAACCATAAAATGCTTATCGGTACAGACGGCGATTACAGCCAGGCAGATAACTACACCTACAATATCCAGTCCGGAGACTTTGGCGAACTGATTCTGAATAATCCTGCAACCTGGAGCAATGAAGCTTTACAGCCTGTTGCTGACCGATCATACAGAAGGAGAATCCCTACCCGGCGCTTCGGAGTATATGTACAGGATTTTATAGAACTTACCAAATCCATAAAATTGCTGGCCGGTCTCCGCTATTCCTACCTCACCAACGGAGAGTCTGCAGATAACATATTTATTCCGGGAACTAAAGTCCCTGCTGCCAGTGCTGAAACCAAGAACCATGCTTTTTCACCTAAAGTAGGACTGGTATATGCTCCGAATGAAAACCTATCCTTGTTTGCTACCTATACCAATTCATTCGTTCCTAATACAGGATTTGATTTTTACTCAAGAGCCGCCCTGGATCCTTCCGTAGTAGACCAGTATGAAATAGGTATCAAAAAGAATTTCTGGAACGATGCGGTTGCTGTAAACCTATCCGTTTATCAGATCAATAACAACAATACCTATACCCAGCCGATCAATAATCCTTCCGGTGATACAACGCTCAGAATTTACGCGGGCGCCGTAAGAAGCCGTGGAGTCGAGCTGGATCTTACCGGAAACCCTTCCAAAAACCTTTCGCTGATCGGCGGGGTTTCTTATAATAATGCGGTATATACGAAAACCCCGGATGACGGCTTTATAGAAGACCAGAGACTGGTAAGGACTCCTGCCGTTACTGCCAATGCATCGGTTTTTTACACCTTTGATGACTTTGCCAAAGGTCTTGTTATAGGAGCCACAGCCTTTTATACGGGAGACAGAAAGGCCGGATGGAATGACGTAAAAGGCCAGAAACAGGTGACCCGGATGATTGATGTGGAGGGGTTTACCACCTTAGATCTGAGCATCGGATACCAATGGAAAAAATTCATGGTACAGGGTAAAGCGGGAAATGTATTTGATGTTGTCAACTACAATGTTCACGAAAATTACTCCGTCAACCCTGTTATGCCGAGGAATTATTATGTAACCCTGACTTATAAACTGTAAGAAAAGACTTCAAGGCTATTTTACATCAAGTGAGAGCTGTATTTTTACGGCTTTCACTTTTGAACTTTTAAAACAAAAATAAACGATACGATATGGATAAGATTAAAGACACCCGGAGTTTCATGCGGGTTACCCACCGCTATCTGGGATATTTCCTGGCCGGAATTATGGCGGTGTATGCGGTAAGCGGCGTCCTGCTGATTTACAGGGATACCGATTTCCTTAAAAATGAAAAAAAATATGACCAGGTCATTGCCAAAAACCTTTCTGAAAAAGACCTGGGGAAAGAACTGAAGATCAAGAACCTTGAAGTAAAAAAAACGGAAGGGCCGGTTCTGATATTTAAACAGGGCACCTATAATACGGCAACCGGAGAAGCAAAATACAGGAAAAAAGAACTGCCTTTCGTTCTGGATAAGATGACCAAACTTCACAAATCACAGTCTAAAGAAACGCTTTCCCCGCTGAATGCTTTTTTCGGGATTGCCCTGTTCTTTTTTGTCATCTCCAGCTTCTGGATGTTCAATCCGAAAAGCAAAGCTTTCAAACGCGGCATGGTATATACGGCAGCCGGTCTTGTGTTAGCATTGATTTTGCTGATGGTATAAACAGGGCCTCTTACTATACCACGAAATCCCGAAAAACCTGCTTGAATATTAGATTTTTATTCCCTGAATTCACCAAACAAGGAAGAGTATGGCACATTTATTGTTTTTTGAAAGCTCAAATGATAAGCATTAACTATTAAATTATAAATTATGAAAAAATTAATTTTATCAGGAATACTGGCTGTAGCAGGTTTGGCTACAACTGCAAACGCTCAGATTCAAAGAGGGAACTGGATGGTAGGAAGCAGCATCTTATCCAGCAACTTCGGTTTGAATACCGGTGGCGGATATAACATTGCTTTACAGCCTAAAGCAGCTTACTTTGTTGAAGATAACGTAGCAGTGGGTGGATATGTAAACCTGGGATTCAGCAAGGTAACCAATGGAAGCCCTACCAGATTTGATTATGCAGTAGGAGGTTTAGGCCGTTATTATCTTTCTCCGGGAGAAAAAGGAGTAGATAACCTGTTAAACCACGGACGTTGGTTCTTCGAAGGAAATTTAGGGGTTGGGGGAGCTTCTGTTGAAAACGGAATTTCTACCAGCGGTCTTGATTTCGGTGTAGGTCCTGGATATTCTTACTTCATTACACCTAACATCGGTGTTGAAGGTCTGGTAAAATACCAGGGGCAGGCAGGATTCGGAAGCGAAGGCCTTAACTCAAACATCACTTTCAATGTTGGCTTCAGCATCTTTATTCCTACTTCAAAAGGAAGAGAAGTTGTTAACGACGTAAAATAAGCAATCACTTCACACTCACATATATTTTTACAAAAGAAAGCGCATCGGAAAAATTTCCGATGCGCTTTTCAAATTAAAACTAAACTATAAAAAATCAAATAAATCATGTATTCGGTTGAGGCGTATATCTCAGATACGGCTTTACTTCGGTTACGCCTTTCGGGAAAATCTTTCTGGCATCTTCCGTAGAAACCGAAGGCGGCACAATGACGTCATCCCCATCCTGCCAGTTTACCGGAGTGGCAATTTTATGGGAATCCACCAGCTGCAGAGAATCCAGAACCCTTAGGATTTCATTGAAGTTCCTCCCTGTTGAAGCAGGATAGGTAATGATCAGGCGTACTTTCTTTTCAGGATCAATGATCAGTAAAGAACGCACCGTTGCGGTTGCAGAAGCGTTTGGATGAATGAAATCATAGAGTTCGGAAATCTTCCTGTCCTTATCTGCAATAATGGGAAACTGCACTTCCGTTTCCTGGGTTTCATTGATATCCCTGATCCAGTTCTGGTGATCTTCTACTCCATCTACGCTTAAAGCAATCACTTTCGTCCCTCTTTTTTCAAATTCCGATTTAAGCTTTGAAGTGTAGCCCAATTCCGTGGTGCAGACCGGTGTATAATCTGCAGGATGAGAAAAAAGAATTCCCCAGGAATCACCCAGGTATTCATAAAATCTAAGATCTCCCAAAGACGTTTCCGCCTGAAAGTCCGGTGCCGTATCTCCTAGTTTAATTGACATAATATTTTGTTCTTATTAGTCTACAAATTTAGTAGAGTTTATGATACTGGCAAAATATTTGTTGAAAAATTATATCTTTATTTAAAAAAAATTTCTTTTCATGCAGAAAGTCAGTCAGAATTATATTGATGTGGTCTACCGTGTACTTGAAAACTGGTACATTAAATTTGCCCAGCTTACCCCCAAACTTATTGTGGGCATTCTGGTATTTTCTTTTTTCCTGCTTACCAGCAAATACTTCAGTGTAGCTGCTGTAAAACTGTTTCATAAGTTTTTCCCTAAAAGCAAAAAAGAAAGTTCGCTGGTAACCATGATCAGTATTTTCAGAGCGCTGATCATGATCATCGGAACGTTTATTACCCTGGAGATCATGGGTTTCAGCGGCTTCTTATGGAAATTTATCGGAAGTCTGGGAGTTGCCGGGGTTATTGCCGGGGTCGCATTGAAAGACCTGGTTTCCAGTATTTTTTCGGGAATGCTTATCAGCATTGACAAAGCCTTTAAAGTAGGTGACTATATTTCAATCGGGAATAATTCGGGAACCGTTATGGAAATCGGTTTCCTGACTACCAAAATCATCAGTGACGACGGAAAAAAAGTGTATATCCCAAACCAGGTAATCTTCAATGCTCCTTTTTCCAACATCAGCGCATCACCCCAACGGAAAATCATCCTTAATTTTGAGATACCGGCGGATCAGGACATTAACAAAGCCCGTGTCATTGCTTCTGAAATCCTCACAGAACTGAATGATATCGACCGTCCGGATACATCCGAAGTGATCTTTACAGACCTGAAACAAGGGGTATTCACCCTACAGGTAAAATTCTGGATGGCTGTCGGTGCCAATATGGGAGTCCTCAAGAGCAAAGCGTTTCTCAAGATCAAAGAAAAACTGGATCAAAGCGGCATTCAGCTGGTAACGCCTACCAGCATCAGCATTGCAGACGGAAGCGCATCAGCACTGGCTAACAATCAGCAATAATCTGTTTTCTTCCGGATCTGCAACACCCATCAGCTGAATAGGAATAAACAGAAAGCAGGTTTTTTATAGTATTACCGATCAGGAGCAGTAAAAATAAAAGCAGCCTCGTATGAGACTGCTTTTTTTGTTAAGGACAATAATTTTTTTACTTTTTGATGATCAGTTTTTCCGAAATCTTTTCACCGCTTTCAAGAATAATGGAAACGATATAATTTCCGTTCACCAGATCATGTACTCTCAGCTCTGTTTCCCCTTTGAAATCACCGTTGCTGATTAATCTTCCGGAAGCATCATACAAGGTATATTCCGCTTTCTGTGAAGCATTTTTCAGGCTGATGTGAACGACATCGTGAGCCGGGTTGGGATACATTGAAAAACTTTTTACAGATGCCTCTGCTGTAGACAATGCATTCTGTGAAATGGAAAAGGCAGATGAATTTAATGCGTAATAAATATTGTTGACTGCTTTTACCATAATTCTGGCAGATGATACGTTTTCATTAGGCAGTGTGACATTGGCTGAGCCGGTATTCGGAACACTTGCCGCCAGTACCGTATCAAAAGTCTGGCCTCCGTTTTTGGAAAGCAGGATACTCACATTCTGGGTATTGATGGTGCCTGTATTGGTACCTGCCACATTCCAGGTTACCGGAACAGAAGTATTTCCCGTATAGGAAGTATTTGAAGCCTGTGAAGTCACGGTAAAAGGTCCGTCATTGGTAACGGTAACCACCATAACGTCTCTTGCTGCCTGGTTTCCTGATGCCTTGTTATCATTAACGACAAGGGAGAAACTCAGGCTTCTGGCGACACCCGGGGTAACTTCCCATTTCGGAACAAGGTTATTGGCTACCACTGAACTCAGTACCGGGAAGTATCTTGACGGCGATGAAGTGGGAATCCTTGAGCGGTAAACAGGTCCTACCGTGGCTGTGGCAACCGGCGGCTGCGTATTGTTATTATTGTTGTACTGTTCCCACAGATAAGTCAGCGGATCTCCGTTCGGGTCGGTGCCGGTACCGGTCAGTACGAAAGCGGTTCCTTTCGGGATGATGTAATCCGGTCCTGCATCTGCCGTAGGTACGGTATTATTGTTTGACGTTTTTACTGAACAGTCTGTTCCACGTTGTATCACCGCATACATCTCCAGAACATTGGCCGCATGAAAATACGCATCACTGTTGTTCTGTACATTGTTATTGGAGCCGCAGATACCGGCATAGGCCATAATGGTGCTTCCGCTCCCCGGCTCATATGCGGTACCGTTGTTGGCATTTCCGGCACACGAGCCTGTAGCGGCCCTGAAGGAATGGTTTGCCCCGAACTGGTGGCCGATTTCATGCGCCACATAGTCGATATCGAAAGGATCTCCTACGGGAGCTCCGGATCCTGTAACTCCCGAAGCTTTGTTTCCGGCGACACAGACAACCCCCAGCCCGGCAAGACCGCCGCTGTTGGTCCCGAAGACATGCCCGATATCATAATTCCCGGAACCGATCACCTGATCGGTGTTCACCTGGTTTTCGTCGATCATTTCCCCGGGATCACCATTGGTGAAAGGATCAGTAGCTGCATTGGTATAAACGATATTGCTGTTATTGGCAATCATGACCATAGTAGTAGAGATGGTTTTCTCATAGATCCCGTTGACCCGGGTCATGGTGGTGGCCATTGCATTCATGGCAGCTGCAACCGTACCGCCGTGAAATGCTGTATACTCACCGGTAGCAGATAAAGCCAGCCTGTATGTCCGGAACTGCCCGTCGGAAACCAGGGGCGCCTTACCGGCAGACCCGCTGTTTTTCAGGTGATCAATTTCATCTTCAACCGCGCATTCAAAAAGGCGGTCATTCTTCGGAAGATCGCTTCTTTTGTAGAGAATGAAAGAGGAATTGTCTTTGGTATAGCTGTCCAGATAGCTGATCTCCCAGTTATCAAAATACATTACGCTGATTCCTGTTGACGGGGTAACACTGAAACGGATGGTATTTTCAGGATGGCTTTTCTCCCAGCCTATATACGATCTGATTTCCGGAAATTCCGCCTGTAAGGCAGGCTCCATTACTGAGGCCTCCTGTACGATATAGTTCCTGATATTTCCATCTGAACCGGGAAATTTCACCATCAGGCTTTCACTTCCCGAAAACCGCTGCGGTGCTTTCTTAAGGTCAGCTTTAAGCTTTTCAATATCCAGCTGATAAAGCAGAAAAGTGTTTGGAGTTGTCCACCTGGGAGCAAGATTTTCCCGGTTCACTGCGGTATTGTCTTTAAGCCTGGACCAGTAATTCTGTTGCGCAAAGCCCTGTGCTGCCATCAGCAAGCAGGAAACAATAAAAGTTTTTTTCATAAATCCATTATATTAAGTGATAGGTTAACATGCATCAATGTAATAATTCACAATTTATCAATAAAAAAAAAGAAGGAATATATAAAATACATCCCTTCATCCCTCATTTGGGTAAAATTAATAATTTCAGCCGAAATTTATTGATTTTAATCAAATATTTTTGCCGAATTATTCTGCCGGTATTTTTGTGGCAGAGCGTGTACTGTCCTTACCCGGCATCTTTACGGTATCCTCCCGGATTACTGTTTCTCCAATGATTATATCCTTCTTAGGGAGACTGTCCTGTTCTTTTTTAGAAACAACCAGACCGGCAGTTCTGTAACTCTCCTGCTTTTTTAAACAGCTCGTCAGGAAAAGAACGAAAGAAAATACGCCTAAAGCAAGCCTGCTGTTACCTGCAGTAGAAGACAGATACCTGAAAAAGGCGTTCCCGGCTCTTCCGGAATCCTGAACGGGATCCAGCTGTATCGTGTAAAACCTGCCACAGGTCTCTTCATTTTTTCTTTCCTCTAAAATCTGCCGGATTTCGGGTGGTGTTTTCCGGGTAAAATCTATTACGCACTTGCTGCAGGCAGAGCAGAACCTTCCTTCTTCCTGAGGAAGCATTGATTCCCAGTCTTCAGAACAGGGGTTGGGTATTTGGATATTATTCATGGTATAAAGCTTATTTTTTTATAGAGGCACAATGGCCATCAACGATGGCAGCACAATGCTATCTTCCAATAAAAATAATAAAAAAAACCGTTTCAAAACGAAACGGTTTCTGTATAGCTTAAAGTTCAAGCTTATGCTAAAACTTCTTTTACTTTGTTAGCCGCTTCTTCCAAAGTAATTGCGGAGTGTACAGGAAGACCTGACTCGTCAATTAACTTTTTCGCTTCAACGGCGTTGGTTCCCTGAAGTCTTACGATCAGAGGAACAGGAAGGCTTCCCATTGCTTTGTAAGCATCTACCACGCCCTGCGCTACCCTGTCGCATCTTACGATACCACCGAAGATGTTGATCAGGATTGCTTTTACGTTCGGATCTCTTAAGATGATTCCGAAAGCGGTCTGTACTCTTGCAGCATCGGCTGTACCACCCACGTCAAGGAAGTTAGCCGGGTTACCGCCTGATAATTTGATGATATCCATAGTGGCCATCGCCAGACCGGCTCCGTTTACCATACATGCTACGTTACCGTCCAGTTTTACGAAGTTAAGACCGGCTTCGCCCGCTTCAACGTCCATCGGATCCTCTTCTCTCGTATCTCTGAGTTCCGCTAAATCTTTGTGACGGAACAATGAGTTGTCATCCAAAGTTACTTTAGCATCTACCGCGATAATTTTGTTATCGGAAGTTTTCAGCACAGGATTGATTTCGAAAAGAGAAGCATCGATTCCCGTGTAAGCGTTGTATAAAGAAGTGATGAATTTCGTGAATTCTTTGAAAGCATTTCCTTCAAGGCCTAAGTTGAAAGCGATTTTTCTGGCCTGGAATCCCTGCAGCCCTAAGGTAGGGTCAATGATTTCCTTGTGGATCAGGTGCGGCGTTACTTCAGCCACATGCTCGATATCCATTCCTCCTTCGGTAGAATATACTACGGTATTTTTACCTTCGGCCCTGTCTAAAAGGATGGAAACATAAAATTCCTTTGTTTCCGTTTCTCCCGGATAATACACATCTTCTGCAACCAAAACGGAATTTACTTTTTTCCCTTCAGCAGAAGTCTGCGGCGTGATCAGCTGCATTCCGATGATGTTCTGAGCGTTTTCCTTAAGCTTATCCATGTTTGGAGAGAACTTTACACCGCCTCCTTTACCACGTCCGCCGGCGTGGATCTGCGCCTTCACCACCCATCCCTGAGCACCGGTTTCAGCCGTCAGTTTTTCAGCAGCCGCTACAGCTTCGTCTACGTTGTTTGCTACGAAACCGCGTTGGATAGCCACTCCATACTTTGATAAAATCTCTTTTGATTGATACTCGTGAAGATTCATATTATTTTTATTATTTTATTTTAATAGTTAAAGGTTGACAAATTTAATAAAAATGAACAAGCTTTAAAAAGAAATTTGCGGAACTTTTAGCCGAAGGGGAAACCCTGCTGATATTCTGATCCCGATTTTTCCGGACCAAGGTCCCGGAAATAAGCTTTCCGACAGAATAAGTCTACTATTCTAATCAGATTTTAATGGCATTCTAATTTTATTTTGTGGTAGTAATGATCTCATCGTTTATCTTTGTATCTGCCAAAATAACAGAATAAAAATTCTGTCTGCGGCGATCTTCACCAGACACAATACCGGTTATTAATAGGATAAAAATCAGGGCGTCTCCCAACGGCCCTGAAAATGCTATGTAAAATCATTCTTACTTATATAAATAAAATGGCGGCAACAGCAAATGAATACGGGATAAAACTCCTGAAATACATCACCAAAGAAAAAAAAGATGTTACCAATATTTATTTTTATGCGATCCTCAACGGATTGGTATCCCTGAGCATTCCTCTGGGAATACAGTCCATCATCAGCTTTGTGATGGGGGCAACGATGGTCACCTCCATTTACCTCCTGATTTTTTTTGTGGTTCTCGGAACTTTTTTCGTCGGGCATTTCCGGCTGAAAGTACTCCAGATCATTGAAAAAATCCAGCAGAAGATCTTCGTTGAATTTTCCATGGCTTTTACTGAAAAGCTGCCCAAAGTAGACCTGTCTTCATCGAGGAAATACTATCTCCCGGAGCTGGTGAACCGTTTTTTTGATGTGCAGAACCTACAGAAGGGCATTTCAAAAATACTCCTGGAAATCCCCACGGCGCTCATACAGATTGTTTTCGGGATCCTGCTGCTTTCCTTTTATCATGTATGGTTTCTTGCATTCGGAGGCCTGGTTGTACTTTCTGTAGCGGTTATTTTCCGATACACCATGGAGAGCGGTATCAAATCCAGTATTGAAGAAAGCGATAAAAAATATGATACCGCAGCATGGATCGAAGACATTGCCGGCTCGGTAAAAACATTTAAAATGCATTCTGAAAACGAGACCCACCTCCAGGGAACGGATGAGCGGGTATCGGAATACCTTGATCACAGGACTTCCCACTTCAAGGTCCTGATGTTCCAGTACAAGACCATTATCGCCTTTAAAGTGATCATCACACTGGTTATGCTCGTTATCGGGACTTATCTGATGCTCGATCAGCAGCTGAATATCGGAGCGTTCATTGCCACCGAAATTGTGGTGCTCAGCATTATGGCTGCCGTAGAAAAGCTCATCATAAGCCTGGAAAGCTATTACGATGTGATTGCCTCCTATGCAAAGCTGACGAAAGTTACCGAACTGAAAGAGGAAACCGAAGGAGATATCCAGCTATCCCAGAAATCAAATGGAACCGAAGTGGAATGTAAAGACGTTCATTTTGCGTTTCAGGATGCCAACCCGATCTTGGGCGATCTGAATTTCAAGATAAAATCCAACAGCCTTAACGTCATTACGGGAAATACAGGAGCCGGAAAATCGCTTCTCCTGAATATGCTTGCCGGTTTTTACGAGCCGGCGTCAGGTGCCATTCTCTTTGATAAGATCCCGCTTAAAAATTTAAATAAACAGCTCTTCAGATCGCAGGTCGGATTGTATCTCGAAAACATGAAGGTGATCCAGGGAACCGTACTGGAAAACATCTTACTCGGGAATTCCCGGAGTGATACTGAAAGTATCCTGCATGTTTCTGAAAAGATAGGCATTGAAAACATTTCCCACCTTTTCAGCAATGGTTTTTATACCGATATCAGCGAAACAGATTCTGAGATCACCTTCAGCTCCCGGAAAAAGATATTGCTGCTCCGTACGCTTTTGGGCGAAAAAAGGCTCATCCTGCTGGAAAACCCGATGGCCGGAATGCCGGAAGCATTCCAGCGAAAGCTTCTTCAGCATCTTCATGAAATTAAAAAAAGCGCTACGGTAGTTATCGTTTCCTCCGATACATACCTGATTGCGGGCGCAGACCAACACCTTCATCTTGATAACGGGACCGTAAAGGTTATTTCCTAAAAATTCAGAAAAATGAAACTACAGTCATTCGATAAAATATACCGCATCCATAAAAAATCCAAGGTAAAGAGATGGTTTTTCTTCATCCTGCTGGCAGGTGTCATCACGCTTTTCCTGCCATGGACACAGAACATCAAAATAAAGGGAAATGTGAGCTCGCTTTATCAGGAGCAGCGTCCCCAGCAGCTGAACTCGCCGATCCCCGGAAGGATCATCAAATGGAATGTAAAAAATGGGGATTATGTAAAAAAGGGTGATACTTTACTGCAGTTATCAGAAATTAAAGAGGATTACCTGGATCCGCTTCTGGTGCAGCGTACAGAAGAACAGGTGCAGGCAAAAAAGGGTGTAAGAGATTATTATGAAGCCAAGGTAGGGACAACAAATAACCAGTTACAGGCCTTAAATGCTGCACGGGAACTAAAGCTGAACCAGCTGAAAATAAAGATAAGCCAGCTCAACAACAAGCTTACCGGTGAAGAGGCCGAGCTTGAGGCGGCAAAAAACGAGCTGAAGCTTTCGGAAGACCAGTTTGCCAGGCAGAAAAAAATGTATGACGAAGGTTTGGTTTC
>NZ_CAJYMO010000324.1 GCF_913776365.1 uncultured Chryseobacterium sp.
CCCGAATAGCGGCGGAAAGAGGACGCACAGTAAAGACAGCACGGCACCGCCCAGCATAGCTTTCCTCAGTTTAGAGAGGTTCAGCCCTTTCATGAAGTGTTCTACTTTTTTGGACATCAGCACAAAATAGCGGGCATACAGTCCGGTTACTGCTCCGAGGAGCAGGTAGTACGGAATATTTTTATAGTTAAACGCTTCGCGGGTGTAGAACCTGAAGAGCACATCTTCCTGTAAAAGGATCCTGGACAGCAGGCTTCCGCAAACGGCAGCAACCACCAGCGGAATAAAATCGGTAAAAACCACTCCGGTCAGCAGAATCTCGAAGGCAAACATGATACCGGCAATGGGAGCATTGAAAGCGGAAGCAATCCCTGCAGTGGCACCTGCAGCCAGCAAAAGGGTACGTTCCTTATAATTCAGCCTGTAGGTCCTTGCGAAGTTGGAACCGATCGCAGCACCGGTTACCGCAATCGGGCTTTCCAGTCCTGCAGAACCTCCCAGTCCTACGGTTACCGCGCTCTGTACAATCTGGGAGTACATCTTTACGGATGATACAACACTGGAATTCTGGGCAATTTCATACAGGATTACGCTGATGCCTTTACGGTCCTGACCTTTGAAGATCGTAAGGACGATCATTGTGGTGAGGACAATTCCGAGAAAAGGGAAAATAATATAGAACAGAATCTGATATTCAAAATGAACTTCTGTGGTAATAAAATGATGGATATTATGTACCAGGGTTTTAAGAATCACTCCGGCTAGACCGGCAGTGCAGCCAACCAGAATACCTGATAGTACCAAGAACTGATTCCTGCTGAGCCGGTTGTTCAGCCAGTGCAGGATCAGCTCATAACTGCGTGCTTTTTCGAGTCCATATTTCTGAAAGTCCCTTTTGAACTTCAGAAAGCTCAGAAACTTTTTTTTATTATGAATGTTCACAAATGTAGAGGTTTATTCTGCAACCGGATTGTTACAGAACCGTAAATGTAAGGAATATCTGAGAAACAATAAAATCACCTTTCATCCGTGGTCTCCCTTTTCGGTCTCAGGATAAGCCGGATTGACGGATTGTTGGTAATGAAAAGCCGGAGCCAGTTAAAGGCCAGCCGTACTTTGCTTCTGAAAGTCACCAACGGAATGATATGGATAAACAGCCAGGTCAGCCAGGCTACGAAACCTTTGTAAGAAAATTTCGGGAGGTCTACTACCGCATCGAATTTGGAAATGATGGCCATGCTTCCTTTGTTATGATAGGAAAAAGGCGTTATGGCTTTCCCGTCTTCTATGGCTTTCAGGTTTTTGGATAGCCGTCCTGCCTGCTGAATGGCCACCTGTGCGAGCTGGGGATGGCCTTTCGGATATTCCTTATCGGTAAGCTGGAGACAAATATCCCCAAGAGCATAAATATTAGCCGTCCCGTTGACCTTATTGTATTCATCAACGAGGATCCTGCGTCCCTTTCCTATGCTCGTTTCCGGCAGTCCGGGAACTTCGCGTCCGATGACCCCGGAAGTCCAGATCAGAGTTTCGGTTTCAATGGACGTGCCGTCTGCAAGAAGCACTTTTTTATCCACGTAATCCTTTACGGCTACATTGAGCAGTATTTTCACTCCGAGTTTTTTCAATCGGTCATGGGCTGCCTGCTGTGCCATTTTGCTCATCGGGGAAAGCAGGGTCGGCAATGCGTCGATCAGATAGATGTTGGACAGGCCAAGCTTGATTTCCGGGTATTCTTTCTCAGCGATATAGGTTCCCATTTCCGCAATCATTCCGGCAAGCTCCACTCCGGTAGGACCGCCGCCTGCAATCACGATGTTCTGAAGCTTCTGCGCTTCTCTTACGTTCTTATTGCGGGCCGCTTCTTCCAGTGTAAGAAGCAGGTAATTCCTGAGGTAAAGCGCTTCATCTATAGTTTTCATGGACAAGGCGCAACGCTGTACGTTCTCCATTCCGAAAAAATTGGTCTCCGTCCCTAAAGAAAGAACGAGATAATCATATTTTATGCTGCCGGTATCGGTCTCTACCGTATTCTCCGTTTCATGTACTTTTACCAGGTTTCCCATGTGAAAGCTTACATTTTTATATTCTGAGATGATTTTACGGAAAGGATAACTGATATTGGAAGCTTCAATGAATGAAGTCGCAACCTGATAGATGAGCGGCGGAAAAAAATGATAGTTGTTTTTATCAATCAAAGTAATTCTGAAACGGCTGTCATTAACCATAGATTTGATCAGATTGATTCCTGCGAATCCTCCGCCTACGATAACGATATGTTTTTTCATATGAGTATTGTTGAGGTGTGTGGTAATCAGAAGGCTTCAATAATAAAGCCAAAGCAAACAGATGTGGTAGATTTAAGCCGGCCTCCTGAAATCTGGTGAAACCGCCCCTTTCAGATCCTTTTCTATGCCGTACACATTCATCAGAAAGCCGGCTGCCGCTTAGTGCACGATGTTTGCACTCCGTATGTAACCAAATTTAAATGATACGATATGAAACAAGACATTTTAACAGACCGACACAGACTTGGATTAGGCGGAGTAGCGATCGGGACTGCTTTTGAAAAGCTGACCGACGAACAATCGGCGGAAGTACTTCAGAAAGCCTGGGAACTGGATATCAGATATTACGATACTTCACCCTGGTATGGGCTGACCAAAAGTGAGCATCGGTTCGGCGATTTTTTACGGCAGCGGGACAGAAATGATTTCGTGCTTTCCACCAAAGTCGGAAGACTGTTTACCCAGGTTCCGGAAGACCAGGTACCGCCGACCATGTGGCAGGATCCTTTCCATTTTGATTTTGAACATAATTATACTTCAGACGCAATCAAACGCTCCATTGAAGAAAGCCTTGAACGAACCGGCTTGGGCCATATTGACATTGTGTACGTTCATGATCTTTCTGAAGATCAGGTAGGTGACCGGTATCCATATTTCCTGAAACAGGCAAAAGCAGGTGCATTCAAGGTACTCTCGGAACTGAGGGACCAGGGTGTCATCAAAGCCTGGGGAATGGGAGTCAATGAAATCGATCCGATCCTGGACTGCCTGGAAGCCGCTGATCCGGACATCTGTCTTTCCGCTACCCAGTATTCTATTCTGGAGCACGAGGATGCCGTAGACCGCCTGTTGCCGGCAGTAAAAAAGGCAGGGGTTGCCCTCGTTTCGGGAGCCGGATACAATTCAGGATTCATCAACGGCAGGCAGCGGTACAATTATAAAGACGTTATCCCTAAAGGAATGACGGAAAAACGTGAGAAGATCAGTGAGATTGCTAAACGTTATGGTATCGATATCGTAGATGCAGCCCTGCAATTTGTACTGGCAGCCGATGAATTTGTTTCCATTATTCCCGGAGCCAGCAGGCCCGGGCAGGTAGCAGACAATGTAGATGCCCTTCACAAAAAGATTCCGGCCGATTTCTGGAAAGAACTGAAATCTGAAGGACTGGTGTATGAAAAAGCACAGACTCCGGACTAAAGCATCAGTGTCCCTCCGTTATTGGGAGAGTTCTGACCACACTTTATAAAAAGCACAGGTAAAATATTTACCTGTGCTTTTTGTACGCGGCATCCTGATCCGCAGGCGGCGACATCCGGGCAGAACATCAGTACCCTTTTCCCATAGTCATGATTGTTCCAGTGTTAACGGATGTTCACTTATGCCTGCGACCGTGTTTTTATTTTAATTTACTGATCATCATTTGATTAAAGACAAGATTACTGCTTAATAAATTTCATTGACGTCCTCTTTTTTAATTTTTTTTTAAGGAAATATTAAGCATTTTGTGATATAATGTTATCTGTATGTTAACGGCGCGGAATAGTGCTTCAGGGTACTTTTGTGGTACAATTTGAAGTATTAAAAAAATGAAAAAAGTAATCTGCGCCATTGCAT
This sequence comes from uncultured Chryseobacterium sp., assembly GCF_913776365.1. Lineage (GTDB taxonomy): Bacteria > Bacteroidota > Bacteroidia > Flavobacteriales > Weeksellaceae > Chryseobacterium. Next base: position 3,906 of record NZ_CAJYMO010000324.1, read on the forward strand.
TTTTATCTTTCAGCTTTGTTTTTTCACAGGAAACAAGCTCAAAAATTTTCGGCAGGTTAAGAGGAACGACCTCGGAAATGACCATAAAGCTCATCCACATTCCTACGAACAGTACCTTTGAGACCAAAAGCAATAAAAACGGCCAATTCAGCCTGGATAACCTCCAGCCCGGCGGGCCCTA
>NZ_CAJYMO010000325.1 GCF_913776365.1 uncultured Chryseobacterium sp.
GAAATATCCCTGTGGCCAGAAACATCATCTTCTGCGCCCTGGCCGGGACCATGTGGTTCCTGCAGTTCTTTTTTTACGGAATGGGGGAAAGCAAAATGGGCAACGGGGCCAGTTCATGGATCCTGCATATGGCATTCATTATCCTGATTGCCAATGTATGGGGAATCATCATCAAAGAATGGAAAGGCGTTTCCAGAAAAACGGTATACACCATTACTGCCGGAATGGCGGTGATGTTGGTTTCCATTTTAATTGTAGGCTACGGAAATTCATTGCGGTAAGCCGTGCATGGCAGCAGCTTTTTATCAATTGTACTTCTTTATTACATTCATATAGTTTCGGGGCCTTCACCGGCCCTTTTAAAGGCGCTGATTTTTCAGCTGCCTTTTTTTATAAGAAGCACCCGTAACAGCAATGAAATGCATACCGTAACACGCAGCAGGTTATGCATCGCTGGCCGGATATCGTAGGGATTCATCAAATCGCCAGCATTTTCAGGTTTTATATTGGATATCGGCAATAAATCCGGATAAATGCTGAAGATAAGCGTACAGGATATGGCAGGATGCCGGAATTTTTGTAACGGTGTACTTTGGTAACGGAATAAGCAAGGTAAATTAAAATTAACATATGTCTTTAATCATTAAACACAAGGATATTACCCGAATCGTATTTCCGGCGTTTTTTCTCTCCTCAGGTTTATTCTGGGCACAGAAAACGCCAATTGATACTGCAAAAGTAAATACAAAGGAAATTGAGGAAGTGGTGGTGATCGGCTACGGAAAAGTGAAGAAATCAGATCTTACGGGATCGGTATCTTCCGTTTCGGCTAAAGAACTGGCGGCAACCCCGGCCATGAATGCATTGCAGGCCCTGCAGGGAAGAGCGGCCGGATTAAATATCGTGACGGCGGGCGGTGCTCCCGGGGCCGGGGCCAACGTAACCATCCGGGGCGGGGCATCCATTACCCAGGGAACCGAGCCGCTCTACATCGTAGACGGTTTTCAGCTGGATAATGCCCTGAATGTCATCAATCCTAATGATATTGAAAGTATTGATGTCTTAAAAGGGGCTTCGGCAATTGCTATCTACGGTGCGCGTGGCTCCAACGGGATTATTGTCATCAAGACAAAAACCGGAAAGAAAGGCAGGACTACCGTGAATTACAACACGTTCATGTCCTTCGACGTACTTTCGAAGAAACTGGACATGCTGTCTGATGCGGGATCTTACGTGAAATACCAGTATGAACTGGCCCAGCTGGCCGGACGTACCCAGCAGTGGAGCAGTATTTTTGATGATAACCTGTCTACCGACGCGCCCGGTTTCTATACAGGGGTCTTCAACCGGATCAATAACCGGTACGGCAATGCCCAGACCCTGGACTGGCAGGAAAAAATGTTAGGCGGTACCGGAGTAACGCAGAACCATAATTTTAATTTTTCTGTAGGAACGGATAAGACCCAGGCATTCGTAAGCTACAATTACAACAAGCAGGACGGCCTGCTGAACAATTACAGCGAAACCAGGAACTCCCTGAGGGTGAATGTGAATTCCCAGCTGTCTAAAGGGATAAGGGTAGACTTCAATTCCGTGTTCAATTCCAATTCCCTCAACGGCGGCGGTGCCTATTCCGGCATGAAAAAAATCCTGATGCAGCCGATTACGGGAGGGACCCGCTTTACGCTGGATCAGCTGTATAATACACAGAACTACAGTGAATTCTCTGCACTGGAACCAAGCTACGATACCGAGAATCCTTTCATTGAAACCAATGCCTCCACTTCCAATACAAGGTCCAGGAATTTCGTAGCCAATGCCGGACTGGAAATTGATTTCCTGAAGAATTTTACCTTCAGGACAGCAGGCCAGTATAACTGGAGGAACAGCAAGGCGCTGGCTTTTTCCGATCAGAATTCAAGGGCATACCTTACAGATCCATCCACCACGGGAATCAACGGAAGGATCGGGAATAATGAATCCTACGGCTACCAGATTACCAATACCGTTACCTATAACAATTCCTTCGGGGAGAAGCACAAGCTGAACGCGCTGATCGGTCAGGAGGTCGTTTACTCACAGTCGGAAAGCAATGCGCTGACCCTGATCCGGTTTCCGTTCCCGAATTTCGGGCTCGATGATATCAGCACTGCAACCGTTTCGGAAAAATCGGTGGACCGAAGCAGTACCAGCCTGATGTCCTATTTCGGGAGGGCGACCTATAATTATGATGACCGTTACTTACTGACCGCTACCATACGGAATGACGGTTCTTCCAAATTTGGAAAAAACAACAAATGGGGACTTTTCCCTTCGGTAGCCGCTGCCTGGAGGGCTTCGCAGGAAAACTTCTGGAAAAACTCCAAGATCAATGCTATCGTCAACGATTTCAAGCTGAGGTTCGAATACGGGATCACCGGAAACAATGATATCGGGAACAACCTGTTTATCACGACCTATTCCATTACCGATTATCCCATCAACAATACACCGGGAACACCGGCTTATGTAACCAGCACCAACCTCGGTAATCCCAACCTCAAGTGGGAAGAGCTGAAATCCACCAATATCGGGGCAGATCTTGCGCTATTCAATAACAGGATCAAACTGACCGCCGAATGGTACAACAACAACGTCAGCGGAATGCTGCTGCAGGCCGTTCTTCCGGTTTCTTCCGGTTATGCCAGGCAGTACCAGAATATCGGAAATATGAGAAACCGGGGGATGGAATTCACCCTGAATACGATCAACCTGCGGTCTGATAATTTCAGGTGGACCACCGATCTCAATATCGGACAGAACAAATCAAAGGTTCTCTCCCTTGAAAAGGGACAGGAATCCAGGACTTTCAGTGTGGGCAGCAACAGGGCCGGTTCGGTGACCTATTATGCAAGAGTCGGTGAGCAGCTGGGTGAGATGTACGGATACGTATACCAGGGTATTTACACTACCAATGACTTCATCCAGAATGCCAACGGGACGCTGAGCCTCAAGGACGGTGTAGTGAAACCGGCTACAGGAACCCCGAAGCCGGGTGACATCAAATTCGCCGCAGACAACGCTGCCGGAGACCAGTTTACCAGGAAAATGGTGAAAATAGGTGATGCCACACCGGATTTCATCGGTGGGATCAGCAATAACTTTTCCTACAAAGGTTTTGACATGGCGATCTTTATGAAATTCAGTGTCGGAGGAGACGTCTACAATGCAACGAAACACAGCCTCAGCCCGTATGCCCTGTTCCAGAATGTCCCTTCTGAATTCGGAAGCAATTTTTACCAGCTTATCGATCCCAATACCGGTCAGCAGACCAACAATCTCATCAGGCTCAAGGAACTTAATCCGGATGAGGAATCCCGTCTGTGGAGCTTAAGTGATACCAATACCAAAACCATTACTTATCCTTCCTCTTATTATGTGGAAGATGGTTCATATCTGAGGATTGCCCAGCTTACCTTAGGCTATTCGCTTCCGAAAAATTACCTGAAAGACATCATGGTAACCAATGCAAGGATTTATTTTACCGTCAACAACCTGGCCACCATTACCGGGTATTCCGGTTACGATCCGGAAGTTTCAGCGGCCAGTGGTGTGGCCGTAACACCGGGATATGACAGCTCCACATTCCCGAGATCGAGAAGCTATGTTCTCGGCATCAATTTAACTTTTTAATCTTTTAACTGAATTCAACATGAAAAATATATTCAACAGGCACCGGCTTATCAGAAGAACTGCAGCGGTATCCGCTCTCTTTTTTGCCGTAATGGCCACCAATTCCTGCAGCGATGATTTCCTGGACCAGCCGTCTTATAACAATGCAAGTGCAGATACGGTTTTCGACAATATCCAGACAGCCGAAATGTTTGTGCTGGGATGCTACCGCGGCCTGGTACCAACGGAAATGTTTTACCAGCTGGGAGCCGGTGATACCGTGGTGCATTCCAATGAAGCGCTGAATAATTCCAAGTACAATGTAGGCAATTATAATTATGATGCCTATACTCCGTTTACGGTAACCGGAATCTATTCGGCCATGTACGCCGTCATCGAACGTACGAATATTGCGGCCAGCAAATTATCTGAAATGCCGGCCAGTCCCAAGCGGGATGCCCTGATCGGTGAGGTGAAGGCAATCCGTGCCTTCTGCTATTATAACCTGATCCGGATTTACGGCGATGTACCGGCGGTCTGGGAACCGCTGGAATCCCTGAATCCCGATGATCCCAATACCTTTTATCCCAAACGGGCTTCCCGCGATGTAATCTATGACAGGATCGTAGCGGATCTGCAGGAAGCAACCGTTACGGTGCCTTCACTTGCACAAAGCGGTTTCGGGACTACGGAAAGACTGTCGAAAGAAGGCATCAATGCCCTTCTGGCGAGAATCGCCATGTATGCCGCCGGATATTCCCTGCGTTGGGAACTGAACACATCGAATCCCGGCATCGTATCGCGCAGGTCAGACAACAACAGGGTGAGGGACCTTTACCAGATTGCGGACAACGCCTGTGCGGCTGTCATCAACGGTGGAACCAAAAGCCTGGTGCAGAGCCAGGGCGGAAAGAGCGGTTTTGAAGCATTATGGTTCAATTTCTGCCGCAGGAACTTCGGTACCGTAAATTCCGAGATGCTCTGGCATATCGCTTCTTACGGCCAGAACACCAACTCTGCTTTCCAGGTATATGCCCATCCGGGCTCCCGGGGCGGCGTATTCGGCGGACGTTCTTCACAGCAGTTTATCCTGCCGTCCTATTATCTGTCTTTCAATAGTGCGGATACGAGAAGGGACGTTTCCTGTACTTCTTACAGTATTGCTTATCAGGATGCAGGCCTTGCCGGTGATACGTGGGTGGATGTAGGGACTACCTATACTGCCATTATGCCTGGTAAATTCAGGCTTTCATGGGGAGTTGAACCCCAGGCGGCCAGTGACAGGAACATGAATATCCCGATCCTTAGGTACGCCGATGTCCTCCTGATGTATGCGGAAACCCAGAACTACCTGAACAACGGGCCTACCGCTGCTGCCAATGCCGCACTGATGGCGGTCCGTACAAGAGCCGGCGTAGGATCATTGCCGATGCCGGGCAGCCAGAGCGACTTCCTGAAGGCCATCGTGCAGGAAAGGAAATGGGAATTTGCCGGTGAATTCAACCTACGCACCGATCTCATCAGGACCAATAGCCTGACTACCGAAATTGAAGCCACCCGACAGGATATGAAAGACCTGTCCAGAAGAGCAGGCAAATATACCAACATCCCGCTGTACAGGCTGTATAAATACCATAAGAATACCCAGGTCTACGGAGATCCGTTCCTGGCGCTTCCGTATATCGATATCACCAGCCCGGCGGAAATTGCGGCCATCCAGAATGTTCCGACCAATGAGGCAAACTACGCAGCTTATCAGGCAACACTGGCTGGTATTGTGACGGCGCATGGCGTTGCCTATCAGTCCACTGACAAATGGTATCCTACCCAGATGTTCCAGGCATATACCAGCACTTTCAACGGGAATGCCAGAAAGGCTGTAGGATTCAAAGCAGGATTCAATACCCTGGGCATGGGAAATAATATGTATTCCAAACCTTTCGGGTTTACAGAAAACAACGGGGCGTATCCTACCTGGATCGAATCGGCTAACGACGGGCTGTTCTTCGGTTTCAAGACCAATAAAACGGAACTGCTTCCTTTTGCAGCAGCTTCTGCAGGTCACCCGATGATAGACAACCCCAACCTGACCCAGCTGCCCGGATATTAAAATATAAAATTCATCAGATCACAGGATATTAACCATGTAACCCGGATCAGGCTGTTATATTCTGATACCAATGAAGGACTTGATATTTGTTTATTAACTGATCTTTAAATAAGGCATCCGGCAGTATAGTACGGGATGCCGCAGAAATTATAACAGTCTAATTTTGGGTAAAATTTAGAAACAGAAAACCAACAATGGAAAAAGTAAAAACATTCAGATATGTAAACTATTTATGGGATGAGGAAAAAGCAGCTGCTCTGGGCGACGACCAGGTGGCTTTGTTCCTGTACCGTTCCAACATCCTGGGAGCAGACCTCAGGATTACCAATTATGGCGGCGGGAATACCAGCTGTAAAACCATCGAAAAAGATCCGCTGACCAATGAAGAAGTGGAGGTGATGTGGGTAAAAGGCTCGGGTGGAGATATCGGTACCCTGACCCGAAAAGGAATTGCGGGCCTCTACACCGGGAGATTGAGAAATCTGAAAAACGTATATGAAGGACTGGAAGATGAGGACCGGATGGTCGGACTTTTCAACCATTGTATCTACGACCTGGACAGCAAGGCACCTTCCATTGACACCCCGCTTCACGGCCTGCTTCCCTTCAAGCATATCGACCACCTTCACCCGGATGCCCTGATTGCCGTGGCTGCTGCAAAAGACAGCGAAGCCGTAACCAGAGAAATCTGGGGCGATACCATGGGCTGGGTACCATGGCAGAGACCCGGATTCGATCTAGGCCTGCAGCTGGAAAAATGCCTGGCAGATAATCCCGGAATCAGAGGGATCGTGCTGGGAAGCCATGGGTTATTTACCTGGGGCGACACTTCATACGAATGTTACATGAACAGCCTGGAAGTCATTGAGACCGCCTCGGAATACATTACAAAAAAGATAGAAGAAAAAGGCGAAGTGTTCGGCGGACAGAAAGTGGAACCGCTCCCTGCTGAAGACCGTAAAACAAAAGCCGCTCAGATCATGCCGTTATTAAGAGGACTGGCTTCTTCTGAAAACAGGATGATAGGGCATTTCACGGATAGCGATACGGTTATGGAGTTCATCAACAGCCACGACCTGGAAAGGCTGGCCCCGATGGGAACATCATGCCCGGACCACTTCCTGAGAACCAAAATTCAGCCTCTGGTACTGACACTGGATAAAAACGAAGACCTTACCCATTCAGGAGCGGTTCTCGAAAAACTCACGCCGCTTTTTGAACAGTACAGACAGGAATATAAAGAATATTACGAAAGCTGCAAACATCCGGACAGCCCGGCTATGCGGAATCCGAATCCCGTCATCATCATTTACCCTGGTGTGGGAATGTTCAGTTTCTCAAAAGACAAACAGACTACCCGTGTAGCCAGCGAGTTTTATGTGAATGCCATCAATGTGATGCGCGGTGCAGAAGCTATCTCGGAATATACCTCGCTGCCGAGACAGGAGGCTTTCGACATCGAATACTGGCTGTTGGAAGAAGCCAAGCTGCAGCGAATGCCGAAGGAAAAGCCGTTATCCAGAAAAATTGCCATCGTTACCGGAGCCGGAGGCGGAATAGGCCAGGCCATCGCCGATAAAATGATCGCCGAAGGTGCCGTTGTGGTATACACCGACCTGAATGCCGGAGCAGTGGAATCTGCTACTGCAAAATACAATAAAGACCAGGCCCTTGCCGTTCAGTGTGATGTGACCAGCGACGAAGCCATAGCAAAAGCATTTAAAGAAGCCACGCTGGCTTTCGGTGGCGTAGACATCATCGTCCATTCCGCCGGGCTGGCCATTTCAAAATCGCTGGAAGAGACCACGCTGCAGGATTGGGATCTGCTGGAAGACGTATTGGTGAAAGGCCAGTTCCTGATGTCCAAAACAGGGACGGAAATCATGAAGAAACAGAACCTGGGCGGTGATATTGTGAATATTGCCAGTAAAAACGGATTGGTGGCAGGACCTAACAATGTGGCTTACGGAACGGCTAAAGCGGCCCAGCAGCACATGACAAGATTACTGGCTGCAGAACTTGCGCCTAGCAAGATCCGTGTGAACGTGGTAAACCCGGACGGCGTCATTGTAGGAAGCAAGATCTGGGAAGGCGAATGGGCGGAAGGCCGCGCCAGAGCCAATGGTATTTCCGTAGAAGAACTGCCGGCATTCTATGCCAAAAGGAACCTGCTGAACGAAATCATCCTTCCGGAAGATATTGCCAACGGCGTATTTGCCTGTGTAGCCGTCCTTGATAAAAGTACCGGAAACATCATTAATGTAGACGGCGGAATGGCCAATGCCTTCCCGAGATAACAGTAAACGGAGGTTGTACGCAGTAAAGTAATCATTATACCTCATCATCAGCCATAAGACATAAGGGAAAGACTTATGAAAAAAGGATTTTAAAAGTAAATTATGATCATAGGAAAAGACAGTATTGAACAGTATAACAAAAGGGAACTCGGGGACTTTGAGTCAGACTTCGGTTTTCTTCAGAATAAATTAACGAAGTCAGGAATAGATGTAGATGCTATCGTGAAGAAAATCGCTGACTTCCAGGTGGCTATTCCCAGCTGGGCGCTGGGCGCCGGCGGGACCCGTTTCGGAAGATTCTCCTATGGCGGTGAGCCGGCAACGCTGGAACAGAAACTCGATGATATCGGCCTGATCCATGCCCTGACAGGCTCTGCAGGAGCCGTATCACTTCATATTCCGTGGGATATTCCGGCAGATGTGCAGTCCATCAAAGAGAAAGCCGCTTCGCACGGACTTGTCTTTGATGCCATGAACTCCAATACCTTTCAGGATCAGCCGGGGGCAGCGCATTCCTATAAATTCGGTTCTCTGAATGCAGTGAATGAGGATTCAAGGGCATATGCCGTTGCGCACAATAAAGAAGTCATCCGGATCGGGGAGGAGCTGGGTTCCAAAAGCCTTACCGTATGGCTGGCAGACGGTGCCAGTTTCCCGGGCCAGCTGAACTTCCAGACCGCTTTGTCAAGAACCGAGCAGAGCCTGAAGGAAATCTATGCCGGAATGCCGGAAGACTGGAAGCTTTTCATTGAATACAAGCCTTACGAACCGAATTTCTATTCCACCACCATCCAGGACTGGGGAACCTCTTTTATGCTGGCCAATGCCTGCGGTGAAAGAGTATATACCCTGGTGGACCTGGGCCACCACCTGCCGAATTCCAATATCGAGCAGATTGTGGCTACCCTGATGTACAGGGGAAAACTCGGCGGATTCCATTTCAACGACAGCAAGTACGGGGACGACGATCTCACGGTAGGGTCTATAAAGCCTTATGCGCTGTTCCTGATCTTCAACGAGCTGGTATACGGAATTGAGAACAATCCGCAAAACCCGTATCCGGCATGGATGATTGATGCCAGCCACAACATCAAGGATCCGCTGGAAGACCTCATCCAGTCCCTTGAGGCGATTCTGCTGGCTTATGCCCAGGCGCTCCTGGTAGACCAGAAGTCCCTGAAAGCAGCACAGCAGGCCGGTGATGTAGTCCTTGCCCAGGAAATCCTGCAGCACGCCTACCGCACGGATGTCCGTCCGTTGCTGCGGGCCGCCAGACTGAAAACCGGCGCGGCGCTGGAGCCGGTGTCAGCCTACAGGAATCTCAGGGTCAGGGAAGCCCTGATCTCGGAAAGAGGCCTTCATGCCAAAGCAACAGGCTTGTAGGCCTTTTATAACCTGATAGTTTTCACTTCCAGGTGCAATCGGAAGTGTAATTATATGTATCCTTATATTTTTATCATTAAGGTTGAAAGTGTCCGGTGATACGGAATGCAGGCAGCAATGCCTGAAAGGATAAGTGGATTTTTCTTACAGCCGCAGTATCCGGACACTCCTTAATGGTGTTATCGGTAAATCTGAAAGAGGGTTTATCAGCAGAAAAAAACTAAAAGGCCGTTTATACAATAAAAAGATCTGCCGGGAAGGTTCAGGTCAGTGAACATAAGAACTAACGGGCTTATTGAATTTCCTGTTTAAAGAAACATATTCAGTACACTGCAACCGGCCGGGCTAATGCTTGTAAACGTGTTCATACCATTCAATTATAAATTTTAATTCATCTCAGGAATGTCCAAGAAAAAAAAGGTAACCATCGTATTCGATATCGGAAAAACCAATAAAAAATTCTTTCTGTTTGACAAAAATTACAGGGAGGTTGTACGGGAATACACGGAACTGCCGCTGACAACGGACGAAGACGGTTATCCCACGGAAGACCTGGCTGCCCTGCAGCACTGGATCAAAGACAACTTCAACGCCATTCTTGATGATGAAAACCTTGAAGTCAAAGCCATTAATTTCTCTACGTACGGCGCCAGTTTCGTACACCTTGACCAGAAGGGGAATGTGCTGACGCCTTTATACAACTATACCAAACCGATGGATCAGGAAATCCTTGACCTGTTCTACGAAAAACACGGCGGTAAACTGAAAATTGCCAGGGAAACCGCTTCTCCGCAGGCAGGAATGCTCAACTCCGGATTACAGCTGTTCTGGCTGAAATACAGGCATCCGGAAACCTTCATTAAGATCCGCTACAGCCTTCACCTGCCCCAGTACCTGTCTTATCTGTTCACCGGGATCTGTGTTTCGGAATTTACTTCGATCGGCTGCCATACCAACCTCTGGGACTATGATAAAGACCGTTACCACGACTGGGTATATGAAGAAGGGATCGATGCCCTGCTACCACCAATTGTTCCTACGTCGGCAAGCATCAATACCTCCTACCGGAATAAAAAAATAAAAATCGGGGTCGGGATTCATGACAGCTCTTCCGCCCTTCTGCCTTACATCCTGAGCAAAAAGGAACCTTTCCTGCTGCTCTCAACCGGTACCTGGAGCATTTCCCTGAATCCGTTCAATGACGAAAGCCTTTCGGATGAAGATATTGAAAACAACTGCCTGAACTATATGCGCATCGACGGCAAACGTGTAAAGGCTTCCCGTTTCTTTATGGGAAATGAATACAAGATCCAGGTGGAGAAGCTCTGCGCCCATTACGGAAAAGAATACGGCTTCCACAGGGAAGTACGTTTCGACCAGGAACTGTATCTCCGGCTGATGGAACATCAGACCGTCTACTTCCGTTTTGAAGGCATTATGCTCAAAAGGAAGCTCATCAGTGCCACGGATCTGAATTCTTTTGCTACCTTTGAGGAAGCGTATCACCAGCTGATGATCGAACTTATGGACCTGCAGATCCACACCATCCAGAATGCCATCGGAAATTCGGAAATCAGGAATATCTACATCGACGGCGGATTTACCGACAATGATGTGTTTATGAAACTGATGTCCCATCATTTCCAGCATTACCGGGTGATGTCCACGCACTCTCCATTAGGGTCTGCCTTGGGCGCCTCAATGGTGATTTCCAACAAAAAAACAGACGAAACCTTTTTACAGCAGCATTACCGGATGAAAGTGCTCCAACCTTTAATTTTTAATCTCTGACCCCATGTCATTTCCCTTTGATACCCGCTATCCGTCGCTGGAGGCCCTGATTGAAAGAGCCCAAAAAAAAATGCCCCGTTTTGCCTTCGAATACCTGGACGGCGGCTGTAATGAAAACATCAACCGCGACCGCAACACCAGCGAGCTCCGGGAAGTCCTGCTTCGTCCGCGCTATCTCAACAATTATGCAGAAGCAAGCATGGAAACGGAACTCTTCGGGATGAAATATTCCGCACCTTTCGGGATTTCTCCGGTGGGACTGCAGGGACTGATGTGGCCGAATGCCCCCGAAATCCTTGCCAAAGCCGCTTTCAGACATAACATCCCTTTTATCCTGAGTACGGTAACCACCAGCAGCATTGAAAGAATTGCGGAGCTGACGGAAGGAAAAGCCTGGTACCAGCTCTATCATCCAAGGGAAGAATGGCTGCGGGACGATATCCTCAGCCGCTGTGAGGCTTCCGGTTACGATGTTCTCGTGGTGCTGGCCGACGTCCCTACTTTCGGGTACCGCGCCAAGGAAATCCGGAACGGGCTGGCCATGCCGCCCCAGCTGAATCTCCGGAATATCTCCCAGGCACTCGCCAGGCCGCAATGGTGTGCAGAAATGCTGAAGCATGGCATTCCCTCCTTTAAAACCATGGAGAAATACATGGATAAAGGCATGAATATAAAACAGCTGGGGCAGTTCATGAATTCCACCTTTTCAGGCAGGCTGAACCCGGACCGCATCAAAGCCATCCGCGACCAGTGGAAAGGCAAGCTCGTCATCAAGGGAGTAGCTTCCGATGAAGACGCGGCAGAAGCGGTACGCCTGGGTTTCGACGGGATGATTATTTCCAACCATGGAGGCAGGCAGCTGGATGCAGGGGAATCCACCATCGCAGTCGTAAAGGAAATCAGTGAAAAATACAAAGGCAAAATCAAAATCATGATGGACAGCGGCATAAGAACCGGTCCGGATGTTGCGCGGGCCATCAGCTGCGGTGCCGAGTTTACCTTTATGGGCCGTACCTTTATGTATGCCGTAGGCGCGCTGGGCGACGAAGGCGGCAACCACATCATCGAGATGCTGAAGATGCAGTTCCGTCAGGTGATGGAGCAGGTGTGCTGCGAAAAGCCGGAGGATCTGCAGCTTTTCAGGGTAAAATAAGGAAGAGAGGGGTGAGTGATGAGTGATGAGTTATGAGTTATGGATTCAGAATCATAAGATTAACAAATAATCTAAGGCGTATTTTCTCATAAAGCTGAGGACATTGATTTTATTAATCAACACGAGCAAATTATGATTTTCTCCGCAAAAATTGTCGTTTATATTTTACAGACAAATGATCATGCCATGGAAGTTGGTTTTAGCCCGCTTTATTTATAACCGGCACGGATGGGCTTTAGCCAAAACGTATCATAGCGAAACCGATGTAGCGGACAGTGGCTTTCAATTCCGGACATGTACTTTTTCCTTCGCCGTAAACGTCAATTAATAAATTATCATTTGATAGAAGCAGGTTTTAACCCGCTTTATTTATAACCGGCACGGACCGGCTTTAGCCAAAACTTATCATAGCGAAACCGGCGCAACGGGCAGTGGCTTTCAATAATTACGGACGTGTAATTTTTTCTTCGCCGTCAACGTCAATTAATAAGTTATCATTTAATAGAAGCGGGTTTTAACCCGCTTTATTTATAACCGGCACGGACCGGCTTTGCCCAAAACTTATCATAGCGAAACCGACGCAACGGGCAGTGGCTTTCAATAATTCCGGACGTGTAATTTTTTCTTCGCCGTAAACGTCAATTAATAAGTTATCATTTAATAGAAGCGGGTTTTAACCCGCTTTATTTATAACCGGGACGGACCGGCTTTAGCCAAAACTTATCATAGCGAAACTGATGCAGCGGACAATGGATTTCAATAATTCCGGACATGTACTTTTTCCTTCGCCGTAAACGTCAATTAATAAATTATCATTTGATAGAAGCGGGTTTTAACCCGCTTTATTTACAACCGGCACGGACCGGTTTTAGCCAAAACTTATCATAGCGAAACCGACGCAACAGGCAGTGGCTTTCAATAATTCCGGACAGGCAATTTTTCATTTGCTGAAGACATCATACCAGCTTTTCAGGGGGAAGCAGATAATAGAGTTATGGGTTAAAGTGCAGAACGCAACAAGTTTACAGACAACAGTCAAAACCTTCATGGTGACAGGATTATTTCAGGCTAAGCCTTTACTGATTCTGATAGTACACCACAATGTTTTTTGAATTGAAAGGGATGAAATAGTAACCTTCGGTATCATTGGCAAGAATCCCATTTTCTGAAATCCGGTCAAATCCCCTGGGCAGTAAGGATTTATCTTTGAACATGATATTTGATTTGTTTTTATCGTCTCTGAAAATACCAAACCTCTTGTCAAAGCTATCCTGGACAAAATAATGATGAAAAAGGTGTTTGCTTTTAAAAAGCTGAAAACCGTAGTAATACCAGATGCCTTTCTTTTTTAATGCTACTATTTGCGAAGTATCGATTTCGGCATAATCATCATATTCAACAGGCAATACAACTTTTCCTGTTACAGCGTGTCAATGGCTCCATAGTATCCTTTGCTTTTTACTATAAACAGGCGTGATGTACAGCTTTTATTTCATCAAAAACAACTTGCTTTCCCTCCGGCAAAAACAGCCTGTATTTTCCATTGGCCATTCTGTCGATTTGGGGGGGCGCTACGGCCTCTGCGCAGATATTGGGTTTTACATATTCACCCGTTACTTTACTTTCATACAGATTATATAAAAAGGTCTGCTGTCTGTTATTTTAAAAGGTTACAAAGCGGACAACGGATTTCAGGGGATGGTGTGTTTCCGACAGGCCTTTAAGCATTCCCTGTTCAAACCTGTAATTTCCTTCCCTGTCAACAATATTGTAGGAATTTGTCTGTTTATCGAAGACTAAAGCTGAATTTTTTATAAATGGATAGGCTTCCGTAAATCTTTTATTAAAAAGGCTGTCCTTTGTTTTTATATTGATGTATACGAAACTGCCTTTTTTATAAACAGGAAAGATGGTATCATTATTATAATCCATTATCAGCTGCCGTAATAATTTTTCATCGAAGGGAAATTTTTTTGTCCTTTGGCGAAAAAAGAAAAGAGGAGAGCTGTAAGTATAAAATAGAGTATCCGCATGGTTGACTTTAATAACTTTATAAATATACTCAATTCAGACCGTACGTTTATAAATGAATCCATTATAATTTCCGGATCTCAAAAAAAATCCGGGTATACGGACAGCCATGATAACAGGATTCAGAATGATAATTTTATTCCCATATCATCTTTAGGTCTTTATTTTTTTTAAACAGACTCGCAGATTATGCGGATCCAGCAGATTGTATTGCATTTTATCCTGATCATCTGCGAGAGGGTGAATTTACTGATAAATCTTACTAAGTTTCGGTCTTTCCTATTCCTGGACGGCTATGGTATCTGCAGTCTCTTATCCTGTCAGCCAGGTTAGTATGCTGTATGAATGGAAAAAACTGTTATACACTTCCTGTTATACTTACGGTAGCTCGCATTCATTCTCCTGCCTGTGCTTAAACCTACTTCTTTTTCTCCGCTTTCACCGCCTGCCGCGCCAGCAGTTTCCAGTCGTTTTTCACTTTGGCCCAGACCAGCAGGATATCCAGCGTCACATCGCCGGGGGCTTTGCCCATATCAGCGGTGGTGGCATACAGATGATGGCGGACAATGGCCGTGGTTCCGACAATATTCACGGTCTGGCTGGTAATATCGATGGTTAAGAAATCTGATTTTTTGCTGGCCAGTTTATCGACGAATTCTTTAGCATCGTCCACATGGCCACCTGAATGCCCGTAGGTAAGCTCCGGAAGGATCAGGGATTCCAGTGCGGATTTTTCACCGCTGATCATGGCCAGCCTCAGCTTTTCGGCAGCATCGGTAACGGTCTGGATGTCATTTTTCTTCTGTCCGGAAACGGTAAGGACCATCAGGAAACCGGAGGCCAGTATTAATTTTTTAATCATGAGGATTTAATTTAGTTAATTGATTTAATGATTGCGCAATCGATTGCATTTGTATCTGATAAAATAATTTCAAAGTGATTCCCGCTGGATGAATTTGAAGACATTGTTTACCGATTCCCGCTTGTTTTTCAGGATCATGTAGGCGGCGGATTCTCCCATGGCCTTGAAGTCGGTGGTGATGACGGTGATGCCCAGCAATTCTTTCAGCGGGGTCTCATTATAGGAAATGATGCCGATGTCTTCGCCCAGCTTCAGGTTTTTCTGCCGGATCTGTTTCACCAGGTTTACCAGGTCGCGTTCCCGGATGGTAATGAAGATATCGCGGTCCTGCAGTTCCATATCGGGATAGATTTCATCCAGGATTTCATAATCCAGCTTAAAATCACGGCAGAAATTCTCGAAACCGCGGACGATGCGGAAAGGGTAGGGATGGATGGACTTATCGGGGTATACCAGAATGAGTTTCTCATATTTACGTATTTTGTCGAGGCCTTCTTCCAGGGCATGGTAGATGTCATTCTCAAAATCCTGATAGATCGAGCCATAATCCCCGGAAATATCCGGCTTCGTATTGTCCAGCATCAGGAGTTTGTTTTTCGGTATCTTTTCAATGATGTCGATGACTTCTTTCGTGGAGCTGGTATGCTTGGACTGGCCGTCGCGGAAGTGAGGCATGACGACATAATAGTCAAAACCACCGAGGTTTTTTTCCAATGCATTGATGAACAGGGTTTCGTCGCAATGGTAAATGTACATCTCCACATTGCCTTTGGTACCGATGGCGTTTACAAAATAATTGTAGATCATCATTTTGTAGGTGCTCGGTTTGTTGATGAGGAAAAAGATATTGATGCTGTCATTCTTATTGATGCGGGAAATATAATAGCCTTTTCCCTTTACAGATTCAATGATCTGCCGCTTCCTGAGCTCTTTGTACGCTTTTTCCACCGTATCCCTGGACAGGAAACAGGATTCGCTGAGTTCATTGATGGAAGGAATCTTTTCCCCGATTTTTATTTCTCCGCTGTCGATTCCGTTCAGGATAGAATCTACGATCTGCTTGTATTTCGGAACTCTGGAGTGCTCATTGATGTCGATTTCAAAAGTTTCTGCCATGATTTTCAGGAAAGAAGGTGATGCAGCGTTGGAACTGCTTTAAATTAACTAAACGGTTCAGACAAGATACAAATTTTTAGAATAACTGATTATTGTCATGTTTAAATTTCAAAATGGTTTTAATGGGTTGATTTTCATTGGTATATGTTATAGAGCTGAAAAGTGTTTACATTTTACGAATTACCGGATTCATCTGTGAAATCATAAAAATAACAAACGGGAGTACTAAAAGACATGGCCTTCTCTTACATCTCGACCTTGCGTGAATCCCGGAAAAAGCCTCATATTAAATAGGCAAGAAAGGTAACCTTGAATTTTGAATTCTAAAACGCGAATCAAAAAAGCCTGCCCCTTTCGGAACAGACTTACAGTATATATGAATATGAAATGATTACGGCATTTTTTCAAAGCCTTCCGCCCTGATCTTCCAGGAGCCGTCTTTCGGGAATCCCGGGAACTGTCCGGTGGAAGCATCCCAGCCCTCCAGCATCATGGCAACCGTTGTCAGGATGCCGCCGTTGCCGGGCAGATAGATTCTGAGTCGTTCGTCCTGGAAATTGTGGCCGTTCTTTAAGTAGGTATTGGTCCGGATATCCATAAACAGGGCATCCAGTGCTTTATCCGGAAATCCCAGTCTTGCGGCATTCATGGCCGTCATCGGGAAATCCCAGCCCCAGGTATGGCCCCAGTTCCATCTGTCCCAGACGATGTCCAGCGTATTTTTCATGATTTTCTTATCCAGTTTCGGCGATTCCGGCACCAAGCCCAGCGCTCCGAGAACGGCAGGGTGGTCGGTCATCCACTTCGGAAACGTAAAAGAGTCTTTCGCTGATTCCGTCGATAAATAGACCCCATCCTGAACCGGAAGCGGAGCCAGCCTGCTAATGACGTCGTCCCACTTCTGGTCTCTCGGTTCGCCCAGTCGTTCTTTCCATTGCTGCGCCACCTTCAGTGCCCAGTCCCAGTAGGCTAATTCATAAGTTGGATTATACGTATCTTTTGCCGGGAAAACTTCCTGGGCGGGGATTACGCCTTTCCCCAGGTTATAACGGTTTTTTTCTTTATCGTAAGTGGCAAAGTCTGCCATGAATTCGGCTGTTGCATATACCAGGTTTTTATATTTTTCCAGCACTTTTCGGTCTTTGTTATGGCGATACAAAAGCTCGGTCATGTAGATCAGGTGCGGCTGTTCCCAGATCAGGAAAGCGGCTACGGAAGACGGGCTTTCGTTGCCATCGTTATCCGACATTTTGATCCAGCGGACACCTTTGTAGCCTTGTCTTCCGGCCAGCTGTTTTGCTTTTTCAAACGACCGGAAGTAATAGTCCAGCTGCTTTTCCAGGATTTCCGGCCTTCCCCACAGGGCAAAATGGACACCGTGCCACCAATGCATTTCGGTGTGCGGCTTTCCGTACCAGCTGTTGAAGGTGAGACCGGTTTCCTGAGGCGGATTGTTTCCTCCGCACTGCACTTTGGTGAGATATTCGGACAGCACAATGCGGCGTTCCAGTTCGTTTGCCCTTTTATCGGTACTCCCTTCAAAATCCACGGCAGCACCGCTTTCCCAGAAATTTTGCCAGCCGGAAATGCTTTCTTTTTCGGCATCGGCATACAGGCTTTTGGAAGTTGTTTTTTGCTTCGCTGAAAATTCCACGGTCAGTTCCGCCGTTTTGTTTTTGGAAGAAGGCTCATAGACGAAATCATGTTTTCCCGCTTCCCTCAGCTTTCCATCGGTGAAATACAGCTGCGTAAAATAATCGGCAGCCTGCAATCTGTGTTCAATCAGTCCCTGCGTAGCATTGGATGAAATGAGTTTTGTCAAATGCTGGTCTGCATTTCCGTAAAAAGCCGCTTCATCCAGAAACTGCCCGCTCGGATAAGGATATCTGGCAAAAATGTTCAGCCTTTTCTGCTTAATTAAATCCGATTCAATTTTAATCCCGATTTTATCTGAATGCTGGAAAGAAGCTGTCTGTACTTTTACAGGAATTCCTTCCAGCGAAAAATCACTCGTGATAATCCCTGTCCACAGATCAATGGTCTGGTTGATATTCTGTAAATCTGAAACACGGGCTTTTTGTCCGTTCTTTTTTATCAGTTCAATTCCTATATTCCCTAATTGCAGACGATGCTGATTGACCCTGAAATACTCAACCGCCTTTTTATTGCGCTCCGGTTCCTTGATCTGGACACTGTACAATGCTTTCCGGCCGTCGTTGTTGAAATCGTAAGGTTTTAACGTCTCTTCAAATTTATAGTCTTCCGTATTCGGAAAGCTGTTCCATCCCCATTCAGACTGGGTTCCGAGAGAAACACCGTTTTTATAGTATTCCGGGAACGACTGCATGCCGGTGATGTCGACCGTATAGGCGAATTTGCCGTTGCCCACCGTCAAAGTAGACAGTGTATCTGCCCTGGTATTGACAATATTATGCCGCCGGACGACTTTTTTACGGTCAATTTTCTGGGCGTTCAGGGACGAAAATCCAACGCAGAAAAGACTCAGGTATATTGTAATTTTCTTCATTTTTCTTTAATTCAGATCATAAAAATTATATAATTCTATTTTATTTGGGCAGTTTTTCGCTTTCTGCCTCCGCGTTTTTGTTCTTTGTACTTTCCTGCAAAAAGAGCTTCGTTCAAGTCGGGCTGCGGCATCTTCCGTCTTACAATAGAACAACATTCATTTCGATTGTTATTTTCGAATAGTTATCAACAGGAACGGGCTTCAGTCCATTCTATCAATGGTAAATAGTCATTAATTTTAGCCAAAATCTAAATTAATTTTTTTTGCAATCCATTTTATTTTAGGGCTAAAGCCCGTCCCTATTGATCGTAAATTCTATTTCAAAACGGTTGCACTCATCATTCC
Source organism: uncultured Chryseobacterium sp. (assembly GCF_913776365.1). Taxonomy (GTDB): domain Bacteria; phylum Bacteroidota; class Bacteroidia; order Flavobacteriales; family Weeksellaceae; genus Chryseobacterium. Next base: position 19,267 of record NZ_CAJYMO010000325.1, read on the forward strand.
GATGACGACATCGTTGCTAACCGCCGTTAATTTTACAGATTTTAATTCTTTATCAGGGTCAATCGGTAAATCCAGGATGATAGCCGCACCGCCGTCTACCTGCCGGTCGGTAAACCCTGTGATGCTTGAATATCTGCTCAATGTACCGCCTCTGTATACCTCACCGGTCTTCAGCTTTACCCGGTACGGGATTTTGTCATCCGGAATCTCAAAAGCAAAATTGTCATCAAACAGGTCCTGCTCAACCGGCCACCAATTGATTGGGTTTTTTAATTCCAGTTCCGAAACTGAACCGTCCGTATACCGCACTGTAATTTTTCCGTTTACGATCTGCGACTGCATCGGATTGGTGGAACCGGCCATCAGAAAATAGATTTTCTTGCCTTTTCCGCTTACAGGGATTTCTACCGAATCCGGAAAGTTGTCCCACTGGCTCGTAAAGGCTATGTTTTTATCTGTTCCATCAATTAAAAAAGGAATTCCGAGGAGGTCTACTTTGTCGTTTTTCCTCTTGTTCATCAATCCGCTGTCATCAATCTGAGCGCTGATCAGCGGGTAACACCAGTTTCCGATGCCCTGCCACGGGAGCTGCAGCGTAGGGACTTGCGGTCTGGGGGAAAGGTATTTCTGACTGAAAATCTCCGTTACTTTTTCATTGTATTCTGAAGATAATGAAATGGGATCGAACCGGCCCTTATTTTCAATTTCCCAGTCGGTGATTTCAATAGTCTGCTGGATTCCATTATATTCCAGGCCGATGGAGTTGGTTCCTTTGGTTAGATAATGTTCAGGAATTTCAATTGATGTATTTTTATTTTTCCGGATGCTGAATGTTTTATGTAAGCCATTAACAGTCAGTTTGACATCAACTGTATGGGATAACCGGGACTGAATCTGTAATTTTTTATTCACCCACTTTGTTTCCAGCGGAAAACGGATATCCACATTTACCGGTTGCCACCAGGCGGTCCCGTTTTGCTCAACCTGGACGAAAAAAGTTCCTTTTCTTTCTTCCTGAACCAAGCTGAACTTTGGGTCAATTACCCTGTTTTCTCCCTTTGGTAGAATCCACCTTTCCGGGAAAGAGGGTTTTTTAATGAGCCCTTGCGGATCGTAAACCTGTTGTATTTTCTTTTTCGAGTCGAAATTTAACTGAAGATTTTCAGAAATATAAGTAGTGAAATCCGTCTGTTCGTTTTTAATTTCGTCTCCGGACTCATTGATTTCAATGTTGAAATTTTTTCCTTTCAGGGTTTCAAACTGGATAACCGGCTGTACAATAGAATTGGGTTTCACTTTCCAATCCACATTTTTACCATTCACTTTCACCGATTTAATAGTATAATTATTCACAGGGATCTGCATTTCCAACGCCACAGGATGCTGATATTTTGAAGTAAACAAATATTCAGTTTTCTTCGAAGTTCTTCTCAATTGATAGTCCCAATCAGGCAGTTTCAATTCTGCCGCATTCCAGTCTTTCGGAAAACCTGGTTTGATGATGATTTTATTTTCCATTAAATTCGGGTAGACGCCAAAAAGCCCTTCGGTCAAAGTTCTTGCAGCAACACCGATCGGATCGGCAAAATCACGATACAATTCACCGCGGAAAGCATCGTAATGGGAAAGCTGCTCAAAATTTCCCGGGCTGATCCCGTAATACATGCTCTCCATCAGGTTTCCTTTCCAGAGCTTATAGGCTTCTTCCTTTCTTCCGGCCTGCCAGTAAGCCAGCGCAGCCTGCAGGTTTTCCGCCAGTGCCACGTTGTTGATCGACCAGTCGTAAGGCTGCCAGTTGGTAGTTGCTAACGTAAAATAGTCTTTATGAGCCGCACCTTTTACCGTAATCGGAATTTTGGGCGTGTGATTGGTAATGTATTGCAAGTTCTGATAATCCTCAAATTCATTCAGAATAAACGCGTCCGAAACGTGGTAGATCGACCAGATTCCCGGCTTGTCATGAACGATTTGATTTCCTGAAGCATCCTTAAATTCAGAAAAATAGCCTTTGTCCTTTATCCAAAGCTCGTTTTTCATTGCCTTCAGGATCGCTCCGGCCTCCTGTTCATAAGATTTCGGATTTTCGCCGATCATTTTTGCCAGCTTCGCCATTTCCCGGTTGGCTCTGTAATGATAGGCCGAAGTGTGCGTCACTTTTCCGCCGGAATACTGCAGTGCATCACTCGCCCAGATGGCTGCATATGCATCATACAGATCGCCGCGCCTGAAATTCCGTTTTTCCCAATCCATATGGCGTACCATCGCAGGCCACATTTTCTTCAGGAATTCCTGGTCCCCCGTATAGTTAAAATGCGAGAACAGCTGGTCAAAAAACACCAGATTCATATCGTAATGGTGTGGTTTTGTGTTGTCATCCGGGTTCCTGGAAATATACCCGCTGGAAAAGACGGAAGTTCCCATTTTCTCTTCGTGACGGGCAAGATGACGCAGGGTATCCATTTCCACAGGTCCCGCGTTGGGTTTCAACACCTGCGAATTAGCGTAACTTTCAAAATGTTCTTTCGCCCGGTCGTGCCAGTTCAGGGCGTCTCCTGCATACGCACCGCGCCATGCATTCAGTCGCATTCTCCAGGCAACCGCTCCGTGAAGGAAAGTCGGACTTTCCCATATTGCGTCTGCTGCAACGGCTAAATTGGCTCCGAAATTATTTAAATCTGCATCCGGAGTTTTCAGCTGAATTCTATCCGTTAAGGTTAAACGGGCTTTTTCGGCTTCATCAAATATATTTTTCAATTCTTCATCCGAAAAGTTTTTACCTGATTTTCCTTTGGCAACCTGGATATAAACCGGTTGATGTTGTGAAGAGTACGAAGCATAAATGACAGGAGCGTTCTCCGTTTTATTTTGGGTGAACGCTGAAAGTTTTTCCAGTGTCCGGGCGTCGGTTTGCTGTAACGAATCAACATTTGAAAAACTTCCGCTGACCGCCTGGTTCTCTTTTTTCCTGTTTACATAACTGAGGGTGAATTGATTTTTGCTGATTTGGAATTTGTTATCCAGACAATACTCAGGCAGCAGGTAGAAGCCGGATTCGGGGTCTGCACCGATGTCGCCGTTTCTGCTGAACGTCGTCCCGCTGGCACCGCCGTAAACGGCATAGATTTTTGCGGAAGGATCCACATTTACCGTTTCCATCTTCACGATCAAACCTTCTTCTTTTGCCTGGGCCAATACAATCAGTTTCAAGATTCCGTTTCCCAGGACCGGATCCTTGATTTCGTACCGCATAGAGCCCGGCCGGTAACGGGTTTCAATCTTTTCTGCATGTATGAGTTTTTTGATTGAATGTCCGTTCTCAATAACAAACTGGAGGTTTCCGCCCATTCCCGGAAGATACAGTGCAAATTCCGGTAAATCACCCGCTTCCACTCGGGAAGCGCGGCTGTCGCCATACAGTGCCCGGTTGAAACGGTATTTTCCGTTGACCCGTAAAAAGTCACCTTTATCTTCCTTATAATGCAGTTCACGCACATTATTCTGCCAGTGTTTCGATTGGGCATACGGATAGGAGAGTGCCGATAAAACAATCATTCCGGCAAATAGGGTTTTCCTTTGCATGCTAAGGCTTCAATTCAGTTAAAGGCTGTCCGTTAACACTGACATTTTTCAACGTTACATTTTTCATGTAATCCACTTTGTAAGGAATCTGCACACCTACCATTTTGGCATTGATCATCGTGAAATCTGTTACCGGTGAAGATTCGTAGGCATCCGAGAATACAGCATATTTTCCGCCTTTGTCAACCGTCAGATTTTCCACCCAGATATTTCTCATGGTCGGAATATGGTTTCCGGGCTTTTCATAATGCATATTGAAACGGACAGCAGCTTCCTTATAAGCGCCCACTTTGGTATTGTAGAAAAATACGTTTTCGATGATTCCGCCGCGGCTGGAACTGGTTTTGATTCTCAAGGCACGGTCAAGATTCTTGCTGTCCATTACATTTCCGACGGCATAGATATTCTTTGCGCCGCCTGCAATCTCGCTTCCGATGACCACGCCGCCATGGCCGTCTTTCATCTCACAGTTTTCAATGATGTGGTTTTCGGCAGCTTTTCCGATGTCTCTTCCGTCTTCGTCCCTTCCGGATTTGATGGCAATACAGTCGTCTCCCGTATCAAAATAGGAATCCCTGATCCATACATTTTTGCAGGCTTCAGGATCGAAACCGTCGTTATTCGGACCGTGGCTGATCACTTTCACCCTTTCGATCAGTACATTTTCGCACAGCACCGGATTCAGGTTCCACATCGGGGAATTCTTTACCAGCACATCAGCCATATAAAAATTTTTCGATTTGTAAGGCTGGACGAAATTCGGCCGCAGGTAATGGCCGTCACCGAAGATTCTTTCGCGGGCAGGTCTCCGTTCTGCCATATATTCATGAAGTTTTGCCCGGGCCGGGTTCTGCCTTCCGGGCCGTGACTCGTTGTATCCGTATTTGGCGGCGCCGCACCAGAACCACCAATGGTCATTATCGGCATTTCCGTCCAGTGTTCCTTTTCCGGTAACCGCAATATTTTCTTCTTCATACGCATAGATCAGGGCTGAATAATTCATGCATTCCATTCCTTCCCAACGGGTCAATAAGATAGGGTAGTCGCTGCTGTCCCGGCTGAAGAGAATCGTGGAGCCTTCTGTCAGATGCAGATTAACATTGGACTGTAGATAAACAGCACCGGTAAGAAAAGTTCCGTTCGGAACAATCACTCTTCCGCCGCCTTCCGCGCTGCATTTTTCAATGGCTTTCCTGAAGGCCTCTGTGTTTTTGGTCTTTCCGTCGCCCACTGCGCCGAAGTCGGTAACCAGGTAATCCGCTTTTCTGAATTTGGGTTTCCTGATCTGTTTTTTCAATACCTTGATTTCCTGCAACGGCTGTTTTGCGGAGGTCCACGGTTTATATTGGGCCGTCATTGGAACGGTGAGCAGGAAAACAAGAAGCGGGATCAACTTTTTCATAGGGCTGGCAGATTTTGTCTGATTATAAGATACGGTTGTTATTTATTCAGTGCAATCTAAGAGAACCGGAAGTAAAAATTATCCTGCACTGTCTGTAATTTTACATTTCTGTAAAAATAAGAATAATGTAATCGGTTGTGTATCGTATTTGCAGTAATCCTATTGAACAGGAGACCATATTTTCGGCGAAATTAAAATCATAAAAGCTTTTACTATATAAGGCACATATGATTTTAAACTCAAGCTTTGAGTATATGTAAAGCACATAATCGTGAAAATCAGAGATTCTATGAGTTGTTATATCGTAAATTGCTTTAGTTTAGATTTTGACATCTGCTGTAGTATTGGAAAAACGCAAGGGCGCGAAGGGTTTTGCCTGCTTTGTGGGGTATAAGACGCAAAGATTTTATCGAAGATAAAATTGGATGCCGCATATTGTCATTTGATATCGGAGCGTGTAAACAGTTATTCAGCGGTATTAAAATTTGGCTTTGCCAAATTCTTTGCGTCTTATACCACGCTATGAGTGATTTATCTTCGCGACTTTGCGATTTCCAACAATCTTGTTTTCAGATGTAATGTAAGTATTGTGATGCGGTATTGGAAACACGCAAGGGCGCGAAAGTTTTTGCATGCTTCATGGGGTATAAGGCGCGAGGATTTTATAAGGGATAAAATGTTGAACCGCTAAAATTCAATACCCGTTTCAATCAATGTTTTACTTTTGTTATATTTGATAAAAAAATACCACAAAATGACAGAAAATGAATTATCAAAAGTAGTCTTTGAAATAGGATTGAATATTCATAGAAGGCTCGGATCCGGCCTATTTGAACATGTGTATGAGGAATGTTTATTTCATGATCTCACCAAAGCAGGGTATTCTGTGGAAAGACAGAAAAATGTTCCTATTGTATATAAAGAACTAATTATTGAGAATGCTTTCAAGCTGGATATGATCGTAGAAAATAAAT
>NZ_CAJYMO010000326.1 GCF_913776365.1 uncultured Chryseobacterium sp.
CCAATCAGAAACTCAAGAGGCTGCTGCATATGTCTGCAATGGCAAGCATAAGATGCGATCAGGAAATAAAAGCTTATTTCAAAAGAAAAGTGGAAGAAGGGAAAAATAAAATGAGTGTTTTGAATGCCGTAAGAAATAAATTGGTGCATAGAATAATGGCTGTGATCATACGAAGACAGCCATATCTAAAAAAAGAAGAATTTTTATCAATAAAAAACCTTGAAAACACTTGCACATTAACATAGAAATCTTTGCGTTTTCCAACAGTACCATGCTGGTAAACCGACCGGAAAACTGATCAAATCTGCCTGTACAAACCCTGACACCCGGCAGTGAGACCCTCTGTAATCATGATGGTGATAAACCGACCGGAACGATGCAGCCTTATCATAAAAGTTTTCCACAGCATTTAACTTTTTGCCCTGTAACAAATCTCAAATGCAGACGACTATTCATATAATAATTTTACAGTAATGAAGAATACCCGATTCGCATCATTACTTTTTGTTTTATCTGCAGGAAGTATGATGTTTGCACAGGATGATTTAATCAACAAAATCAAGAACAACCAATCCCAGCATGCCAATTTCCAGTTTACCACCCTGAAGGATGTAGGGGCCACTTCGGTAAAAAACCAGGGTTCTTCCGGGACCTGCTGGAGCTATTCCGGCAACTCCTTTCTTGAATCCGAAATGCAGCGGATGGGCAAAAAGCCGGTTGACCTGGCAGAAATCTTTACCGCAAGAAATTCTTACCACGACAAAGCGAAACTTTATGTCCTGAATAACGGTGCCATCAGCTGGGGCGACGGCGGGGAACTTCATGATGTGATCAATATGTACAAAAAATACGGAGCTGTTCCGCAGGAGGCTTATACCGGACTGCAGCAGGGACAGACCCTCAACAATTTCACTGCAATGCAGGAAAAACTGAAACCGGTACTTGACAGCCTCGTTCAGGCGGGATCAAAAGGAAAGCTTTCGGACAACTGGATGTCTCCTGTAGACGCCATCCTGGACCAGTACCTGGGAAAAATTCCTGCTGATTTTACGTACGAAGGAAAGTCCTATACCCCGAAAACATTTGCTAAAGAAGTGGTAGGAATCAATCCTGACGATTATGTAGAACTTTCCTCTTACAAAGATTATCCTTACTTCCAGAAATTCGTCGTTCCGATTCCGGACAACTGGAGCCATGATTCCGACTGGAACGTGCCGATGAAAGACCTTACCGCCATCATTGACAATGCGGTCAGTAAAGGGTATTCCGTAGGCTGGGCAACCGATGTTACCGAACCTTATTTTTCCTATAAGAACGGGGTGGCTTATGTTCCGGATACAAATCTGGACCTGATTACCAAAGATAATAAAGAAACGTTCTTCACAGAACCGAAGAAAGACAAAACCATTACCGAAGAGATGCGGCAGCAGGCCCTCAACAACCTCTCGACTACCGATGACCATGGAATGCATATTGTAGGACTTGCTAAAGACCAGTCGGGCAAGGAATATTATATGGTAAAAAATTCCTGGGGCATAACGAACGATTTCAACGGCTATATTTACGTGACCCGGCCTTATGTGGAATATAAGTCCACGGCCCTCCTCGTTCATAAGGATGCTTTGCCGAAAAACATCAGGAAACAGCTGAAACCTACAAAAAACATCGGCTTGTAAATTTGATCATTATTGCCGTTGCTACGGTAATTTTAGATATTTTTAATCTGTTAAAAACCGTTTCCGGATTCCGGGAGCGGTTTTATGTTTTGCGCCGGGAGCTGTGAAAGGCATTTCCGGATACCATGATATTGCATATAAAAACAACGATAATATATTGAAATAATAGCAGGGTTTCCGGAAAAAAAATATACATTCGTTCAATTAAAATACAGCTTACACAATGAAAACAACACAGCCTAACCCATTAAGAACGAATGAAATAAATTTTACCGCATGTTACAACTAGGTTTTAGTACAGACACCGGAGAAGATCAGGTGCCTGAGGACATGGTAAAAGAGCGTAAAAAACTGAAAAAATCCGCACTGCTGCATGAAAAATTATAAGCATATCCATCTTGGAAAACTGATATTGCAAAGAGTGAGGGAAAAAAACATGGATTCAGAAAAGATCTGCAGCGTTATGAAATGTACCGAAAAGCAACTTTCGGCGATGTATGAAAGCAAAAGCCTCGATACCGATGTGATTCTGCGTTTCAGCAAGCTGCTGGAATATGATTTTTTCCGTATTTACAGTCAGCACCTTATTATTTATTCACCGCGTTCGGCACAGAGTATCAGCAATCCTGAGCCTGAAAAGTCCGGGCTGCCGCAATTCCGTAAAAACATTTACACAAAAGAAATCATCAGCTTTATCCTGGATTCCATAGCAAAAGGAAAAATTACTAAAAACCAGGTAATTGAACAGTATGGCATTCCAAAAACCACACTGTACAAGTGGCTGAAGGAAAAAGATAAATAGGTACGGAATCTTCTGCAGAAAACAACCTGTCGGCGAAACTTCTCAAACGGCAGGAAACAGACAAAACCGCTCCGGTGTTTTCCCGGAGCGGTTTATCTGAAAAATTTAAATAGGTAAAATAGTATCGGGAATCAGCGGTACTTCCTGCTCCGCAAATGAATAGTGATAGTCAGATGCTGCAATGGAGAGCGAAGCAGGCACGTGAACCGCTCATTTATATCAGTGCAGTACAGCAAGGCTTTCAGCGGAAAAATCTTCAAGCTCTTCTGTCCTGCCTTCTCTTATTTTCTTCACCCATTGCGGGTCCTGCAGCAGGGCGCGGCCCACAGCTACTAAGTCGAAGTCGCCCCTTTCCAGTCTTCTGGTAAGTTCGGACAGATCGGTTTTCCCGGTTCCCTGCCCGGTAAAGGCAGCCATAAAATCCCCTTCCAGCCCTACGGAACCTACTGTAATGGTCGGCTGTCCGGTGATTTTTTTGGCCCAGCCGGCGAAATTCAGGTCGGAACCTTCGAATTCAGCCTCCCAGAAACGGCGTTGCGAGCAGTGGAAGATATCAACCCCGGCTTCTTTCAAAGGCAGCAGCCATTCTTCCATTTCTTCCGGTGTATGGGCCAGCTTCACCGAATAATCCTG
>NZ_CAJYMO010000327.1 GCF_913776365.1 uncultured Chryseobacterium sp.
TTTTCAGGATCGCTGTCGTAGATTCCGTCTACCCTTGTCCCTTTCAGGATTACATCGGCATCGATTTCAATGGCCCGTAAGGTAGCAGCCGTATCGGTGGTAAAGTACGGATTCCCGGTTCCTGCCCCGAAGATCACAACCCTGCCTTTTTCCAGATGCCTTACCGCTCTTCTCTTGATGAAAGGTTCCGCCACTTTATCCATTTCAATGGCAGACTGCAGCCTGGTTTTGATGCCTGCATCTTCCAGTGCTCCCTGCAATGCCATACCGTTAATAACGGTAGCCAGCATTCCCATATAATCACCCTGCACCCTGTCCATCCCTTTGGCTGCACCGGCAACACCGCGGAAAATATTTCCTCCTCCGATGACAATAGCGACTTCGCAGCCTTTGTTAACTGCATTCCTGATCTCCACCGCATACTCCTGCAGCCTCTCATTATCAATACCGTATTGTCGGTCACCCATCAGGGCTTCACCACTCAGTTTAAGAAGGATTCTTTTATATTTCATTTTTAATTGTAATAACTTTTAGCTGCCAAATTGCCTTGAATTTTGACTGTGCAAATATAATCATTAATATTATTTTATATATATGAATTGCATATATTTGAATAGTTTTTTGCCCCGGATCGGGCTTTCCATAAGCGGTTACCCACGGTCAGCAGGAGCAGAATTTCCGGACTGTACATCATAGCAAACGATTAGTGATCGTTTTTTAATGCCGATACGTGAAGATGACAATCGCTCCAGTTCTAATCTTTTTACGGAAAACTTAAAATTTACAGACAAATAATAAGCGAAATATTTTGCTGCGTACGAAAAAGAATTATTTTTGCAATACTAATAAACTGAATTGAAGAAAATTGTCATTTTTTCATTATTTCTGTCAGGAATTGTTTCTTTTGCACAAACAGGAACGAATGTTTTCCCGTTTTTAAATCTTCCCGTTTCTGCCAGACAGGCTGCACTGGGAGGCGATGCCATTTCCATCAGAGATCGTGATGTATCATTTGCTATTGCAAACCCGTCTCTACTGAACAAAGATTCCCATAACCAGCTTTCCGTAAATGCCACGGCTTATCTTGCAGACTCCAAATACGGAACCATTGCTTATGCCAAAGATTTCGAAAACGGCCATATGGCCACCATTAATGCCCGTTATATGAGCTATGGCGATATCCCGAGAACAGACGACAGCGGTTTTGAAAACGGAACCTTTAATGCATCCGATGTCTCCGTGGGTGCCGGATATGCCTACCAGTTCGAAGAAGACTGGACCATCGGCGGAGGACTGAATTTCATCACTTCCAAAATAGACAACTACACCTCTTCAGCAGTAGCCGGGAATGCAGGAATTACCTATCACAACAGGAAGAGCAAGGAAACAGCATCTCTGGTACTGAGAAACTTCGGCTTCCAGCTCAAATCATTCAACGGGACCCGCGAAAACCTGCCTTTCAGAATCGACCTTGGCTACACCAGGACCCTGACCGCTATTCCACTGGCAGTTACCCTCACCGTACATGATCTGCAGGAATTCAATATATCCTCTCCGTATAATGTGAACGGCCAGGAAATCAATATAGGAAGGAAGATTGCCGACCACTTTTCGGTGGGCGCCGAGCTTTTTCCGGAAAAAGGTTTCAACATCAGGCTCGGATATAATGTAAAAAGGGGAAATGAGCTTGCTGTGGCAGAACAGAGGAATTTCTCCGGAATTTCTGCCGGATTCGGGATCAGGCTTTCCAGATTCCGTGTAGACTATGCCCATGTACGATACCACAACTCTTCCAACGTCAACCAGATCGGCATTTCAGTGGATCTCAACAGCCGGGCGGGAGAATAGCAGAACAAAATACACATCATAAAAATAAACGGAACCTTAAGAAAAATTCTTAGGGTTTCTTGTTTTGTAAGAAAAAATCTAGAAATTTGTGTTATGAAAAAACCTGTCATTGCGATCGACGGCTATTCTTCCACCGGGAAAAGTTCGATCTCCAAAATTATTGCTGAACAACTGGGCCTTATTCATCTGGATACCGGTGCACTGTACAGAGGGGTTACCTGGTTTGCCCTGCAGAATTGTACTCGTGCGGACGGAACCATAGACCTTCAGACCCTCTTCGGTTCTTTTGACCGGATTGAACTGGAATTTAAAAATGATAGCGGAGAACTGATTCTCTTCTTAAACCGTATTGACATATCGAAGGCCATAAGGACCAACGAAGTCTCTTCAAATGTCAGCTTTATTGCCAAGCAGAAAGAAGTCCGGGATTTCCTGTTGCAGTCCCAGCGTTCCCTAGCAGAAAAGGGAGGAATCATTATGGACGGGCGCGACATCGGGACCGTAGTGCTGCCAAATGCCGACTATAAATTTTTCATGACGGCCAGTATTGAGGAAAGGACGAGGCGGCGGTATCAGGAACTGATCAGTTTAGGCATCGACGCCGATGAAAAAGAAGTACGCGAAAACCTTCTGGCCCGGGACAAGATTGACAGTGAACGTGAAATTGCTCCGCTGAAACAGGCGGATGATGCTGTAGTGATTGATAATACCGATCTTTCCAGGCAGCAGACCATCGACCTCATTTTATCTCACCTGCATAAGATTTAGGATTTTTTGCCATAGCAAAGCCCTTTTTGGTATATTAATTGCAGACTTCCTAGCAAGTAAAAGCTAGTATTTATTAACTATTAAAAAAAACGAAAATGTCTAAGAAAAACAATACGGCCGGCGTTCTGGCAGGTTTACTGGCAGGTGCCGCAGCAGGTGTAATTTTAGGAATGCTTTATGCTCCGGAAGAAGGAAAGGAAACCAGAAAGAAAATCAAAACCAAAGCCAACGATATTAAAGATCAGGCTAAAAACAAGTACGGAGAAGTTTCTGAAAAAGTAAAAGACCAATACGGAAATATTTCTTCCACTTTCAAAGAAACAGCAAATAATGTAGCCCATACCGTAAAAGACGGCTATGACAAATACAAAGATCAGATCGTTTCAAAAACTGCAGATGTAGTTAAGAATGTAGAGTCTGAACTGAATGATCTAAAATAAATGATTTATTTTTTTAGGTAAATTATGAAAAGGAACTTTATGAAAGAAAGTTCCTTTTTTTATAACTTTAAAGAAAAACAATGATTGAAACTGTCAAAGAATATGTATCCAAAAGGATTGATCTCCTGAAAATTGAGGCTACGGAAAAATCGTCCCTGTCAGCCGGAGTAATCACCTATTTTGTATTAATGGTGGTGGCTTTCAGTTTTTTTATTATTCTGTTCAATTTCGGGATTGCCTTTTTGATTGGTGAAGCACTGGGGAATCATTCTTACGGATTCCTGATCGTCTCCGGCTTTTATCTTCTGATCATGATTATCATTATGATCTGCAAGAAGCGGGTTGTTAATTTCGTAGCAGACCAGGTTATTAAATTTTTAAATCATTAAACAATGGGCAGAAAATACGAAAGCTTAGATGAACTGAGAAGAAAGAAAAAACTGCTGAAACAGGAAATTGAGGGTATGGAAGAGCTTCTTACCTTTAAAAATACCAAAGAA
>NZ_CAJYMO010000328.1 GCF_913776365.1 uncultured Chryseobacterium sp.
GGTAGTCTGAGCGAACACAGTAGAAGCAACAGTAAGTGCCAATGCTGAAATTCCTAATTTTAGATTTTTCATAGAATTAAATGATTAAATAATTGATAATGCAAAATAAATATAATTTTTCTTTATAAACAAAGTTTTGCGGGTGATTTTTAACTTTTCTTTAATATTCTGTCGAGGTTCCGTTTATTTTCTCTATCTTTCATGCTTTCCCTTTTATCAAAGAGTTTTTTACCTCTTCCCAGTGCAATCAGAACCTTTGCTTTTCCCTTGTCGTTGATATATAATTTCAGAGGGATAATCGTATTCCCGGCGTCCTTTAGTTTCTTTTCAAGTTTTTGTAATTCTTTTTTGTGCAACAGCAATTTCCGTTCCCTTTTTGTTTTGTGGTTGTAAAAAGTGCCCAGTTTGTACTCATCAATCATCATGTTGATGATGTACAATTCCCCATCAATAAACTGACAGAAGGATTCTGCGATAGATGCTTTAGAAGAGCGCAAAGATTTTATTTCGGTACCGGTAAGTACCATTCCCGCTTCATAATCTTCAAGGATTTCATATTCAAAACGGGCCCTCCTGTTAACTATATTTACTGTTTTTTCGATTTTCATTTCTAAAGTTTATGCTGTTATCCAGATGGCTGCGGGATTTTTTAAATCTTGACCTTTTATCATTTCTTGATCTGATGCTGCCATACTCTGGGACCTGCGGATTTATTTCCTTTTCTTATGGAAAAAACAGGCCATATTTAAAAACTTGAATATGACATTATTACGAAATACCCAAATTCTTTTTGTATTTTTGCGCCAAATTTACAAAACTATATGTTAACAGTATCTAACTTATCTTTACAATTCGGGAAAAGAGTTCTTTTTGACGAGGTAAACATCATGTTTACAAAAGGAAACTGCTACGGGATTATCGGAGCAAATGGTGCAGGAAAGTCTACATTCCTTAAAATATTGACCGGAAAACAGGACCCAACTACAGGACATGTATCTCTTGAGCCTGGAAAAAGGATGTCTGTTCTGGAGCAGGATCACTTTGCTTATGATCAATATACTGTTCTGGAAGCTGTTTTAAGAGGTAACAAAAAATTATTCGAGATAAAAGAGGAGATGGACGCATTATATGCGAAAGAAGACTTCTCTGATGAAGACGGGATCAAAGCCGGGGAACTGGGTGTTGTGTATGACGAGATGGGAGGATGGACTGCAGAGTCTGATGCTCAGACCATGCTGTCGAATGTAGGAATAAAGGACGAAAGCATGCACTGGCAGATGATGAGCGAGCTTGAGAATAAAGACAAAGTAAAGGTGTTACTGGCTCAGGCGCTTTTCGGAAACCCGGATGTACTGATCCTCGATGAGCCTACCAACGACCTGGATATCGATACGATTTCGTGGCTTGAGGATTTCCTCGCAGATTATGAAAATACCGTAATCGTAGTATCCCACGACCGTCACTTCCTGGATACGGTTTGTACCCATATCGGTGACCTTGATTATGCGAAGCTAAACCTGTATACTGGTAACTACTCTTTCTGGTACCAGGCTTCCCAGCTGGCAACAAGACAGAGAGCGCAGGCCAATAAAAAAGCGGAAGAAAAGAAAAAAGAGCTTCAGGACTTCATCGCCCGATTCAGCTCCAACGTTGCTAAAGCCAAGCAGGCTACTGCAAGAAAGAAAATGATCGATAAACTGAACATCGATGATATCAAGCCTTCTTCCAGAAGATACCCGGCCATTATTTTCGAAATGGAAAGAGAGGCAGGAGACCAGATCCTTGATGTAAAAGGTCTTGAGAAAACCAAAGACGGGGAATTGTTATTCTCGAATATCGACCTGAATCTTAAGAAGGGAGACAAAGTGGCTGTTTTATCTAAAAACTCATTAGCCATTACTGAATTCTTCGAGATTCTAGCCGGAAATGTTGAAGCAGACAAAGGAACTGTTGCGTGGGGTGTTACTACAACACAGTCTCACATGCCTTTGGACAACACCAACTTCTTCCAGGAAGATTTAAGCCTGGTAGACTGGTTAAGACAGTTCACTAAAAATGATGAAGAGCGTCACGAAGAATTCGTAAGAGGATTTTTAGGAAGAATGCTTTTCTCCGGTGATGAAGCTTTAAAATCATGTAAAGTACTTTCCGGAGGTGAAAAAATGAGATGTATGTTCAGCAGAATGATGCTTCAGAAAGCCAATATCCTTTTGCTTGACGAACCTACCAACCACTTAGACCTTGAAAGTATCACGACACTGAACAACTCCTTGTCCAACTTCAAAGGAAACATCCTGCTGTCTTCTCATGACCACGAAATGCTTTCCACAGTCTGTAACCGGATTATCGAACTTACACCGAACGGAATCATTGACCGTGAAATGACGTATGATGAGTACCTTGCTGATAAAAAAGTAAAGGAACTGAGAGAGAAAATGTATTCATAAGCCAGAATACATAAAATAAAAAAAAGCGTTTCCACCGGGAACGCTTTTTTATTTATACCTTAGGGTAAAATATATCATCCTATGGAAAAAATATATTCCCTCCTCATCCTGATGCTCTTTTTCTCTGCTTACGGACAAACCACGGATCCGCGTTACCAACCCAAACCGTATGTGGAAATTACACATCCGGAATGGACGAAAAACGCAACCATTTATGAAGTCAACATCCGGCAGTATACTCCGGAAGGCACGTTCAAAGCATTTGAAAAACATCTTCCCAGGCTGAAGAAAATGGGTGTTGATATTATCTGGCTGATGCCCATTCATCCGATCGGGGAAGTTCACAGAAAAGGTAAACTCGGAAGTTATTATTCAGTGAAAGATTTCAGGGGAATTAATCCTGATTTCGGCTCCCTGGCTGATTTTAAAAGTCTGGTCAGCAAAATCCACGGCATGGGAATGCATGTGATTATCGACTGGGTAGGAAATCATTCTGCCTGGGACAACCCTTTGACCAGACAGCACCCGGACTGGTACACCAAGACCCGTGAAGGAAAATTTCAGCCCACTCCCTGGTATGACTGGGATGATGTGATTGATTTCGATTACAGCCATCCGGATTTCAGAAAATATATGACCGACGCCCTCAGATACTGGGTTTCAGAAACAGATATCGATGGTTACCGCTGTGATGTGGCCGGGTTTATTCCTGTAGACTTCTGGGAAAATGCCAGAGCGGAACTGGACCTTGTAAAACCCGTTTTTATGCTTGCCGAATGGGAATCCCGTGACCTTTACCGGAAATCTTTTGATATGACCTATTCCTGGACGCTCTGGGATAAACTGAAGCAGGCGACTATCGAGAAGAAAGGAGCACCGGCGCTGTTTGAATATATGGCCCATGATGTCAACAGCTTTCCGTTTGATTCTTACCGGATGACCTTTACTGATAACCATGACAAGAATTCATGGGAAGGAAACCAGTTTTCCAATTTCGGAGACGGACTTGAAGCCGCAATGGTCTTCTGCAGCACTGTAAATGGCATGCCCCTGGTGTACAGCGGCCAGGAAGCAGGACTGAACAGAAGCCTTGCGTTTTTTGAAAAGGACCTGATTGAATGGAAAGACCATAAATTTTCCGGAATATATGAAAAACTGTTCCGTCTCAAGCACGAAAACCAGGCCCTCTGGAACGGGAAATGGGGCGGGGAAATGGAAAGGGTAACCAATGATAATATGAATAAGGTGCTTTCATTCTACAGGGAAAAAAACGGCGATGCCGTGCTTACCGTCATCAATTTTTCGGATCAGGAGACAGAAGTGATTTTAGATAGTAAAGCGGTCAAAAGCAGCTACACCGAAGTCTTTTCAGGTAAGCCGGTCATCATTTCAAATGACAAAACCCGCCTGAAACTCAGAGCCTGGGATTACAGGGTTCTGGTGAAGAATAAATAAAATACTAACGTATGAAGCCTTTATAAATTAAGCAGTTTCTAAAAAAAAATTCCCTATTTTTGTGAAATGAGTCAAAAATGGATTTACAAGCCCGAACCTGATGAGGAAATTGTGGATGGATTAAGTTCGTCACTTGGTTTTGGAACTTTTGAATCTAAACTCCTCGTTATGAGAGGAATTGACAATTATCAAAAGGCCCGGGAATTTTTCAAGCCGAATCTTACCGACATCCACAACCCTTTTCTGATGGCCGATATGCAGAAAGCCGTAGAGCGGATTGCCAATGCAATCGAAAACGGGGAAAAAATAATGGTTTACGGCGATTATGACGTCGACGGTACGACTGCCGTTGCCCTGATGTACCTGTACCTCAGCAAAATCGTTCAGAAAAGTTATATTGATTTTTATATCCCGGACAGAAATTCTGAAGGGTACGGTATTTCGACCGAAGGAATTGATTTTGCGAAAGAAAACGGGTTTTCCCTGATTATTGCGCTGGATTGCGGAATCAAAGCACTGGACATGATCAATTATGCCGGCGATCTGGGGATCGATTTTATTATCTGTGATCACCATTTGCCCGGAGATGAGATCCCGAAGGCTGTTGCCGTGCTGGATCCGAAGCGGAGAGACTGCCGTTATCCCTTTAAGGAACTTTCAGGCTGCGGCGTAGGTTTTAAGCTCTGCCAGGGACTGAATACCATCTATAAGATTCCTGAAGCCGAACTTTTTGAACTTACCGACCTGCTGGCGATCTCCATTGCAGCAGACATCGTATCCATGACCGGTGAAAACCGGGTTCTGGCCAAGCTCGGCCTGAAGACACTCCGTAAAACGAGAAATTTAGGTTTACGGCTTCTGATTCCTGATGACAAACTTTCCCATTTTGAAATCTCCAATATTGTTTTTGAGATTGCCCCGAAAATTAACGCTGCTGGCAGGATTTCCCATGGGAAAGCTGCAGTGGAACTGATGGTTTCTGATAACCTGAAACATGCCCATCAGATTGTTGATGATATCATGAGCCTCAACGATGAAAGGCGGGAACTCGATATGAATTCCACCCTTTCAGCCCTGAACCAGGTGATCGAATCGCAGCAGGAGACCAAATACACCACCATCGTGTACCATCCGGAATGGAACAAAGGCGTGATCGGGATTGTTGCTTCCAGGCTGATTGAAACCTATTATAAGCCTACCCTTGTTTTCACAGACGGAAACAATGGGGAAATGGTTGCGTCTGCAAGGTCCGTATCGGATTTTGATGTGCATGAAGCCCTGGATATGTGCTCCGAGTACTTCCTGAAGTTCGGAGGCCATCATGCTGCAGCCGGCCTTTCCATGGAAAAGGAAAAATTTGCCGCTTTCAAAGAAAAATTCGAAAGAATTGTTTCTGAAAAAATCAAAGAACATCAGAAAGAACCGTCGATCACCATTGATTCAGAAGTGCAGATTGATGAAATCAACCGGGAGTTTATCAATTTCCACCGTAAACTGGCTCCTTTCGGCCCTCATAATATGAAGCCTGTGCTGGCCCTGACCAATCAAAGGGTTTCAGGCTATATCAAAACGATGGGCAAAGACAACAACCACCTTAAATTCTATATCCGGCAGGAGTCTACCGGCAGAAACATTGAATGCGTAGGCTTCAAGCTGGGACAGTTTGCCGATGATTTCAGGAATAAGAATTTCGACCTTGTTTTTACCCTGGAAGAAAACCACTGGAAAGGGAATGTAACCCACTATCTCAATATCAAAGACGTAAAATTCAGGGACTGAAGCCATTCCGTCCCGTCATTTTTTCAGAACAATGAAGAAGATCGGTTTATTTTTCGGCTCTTTCAATCCGGTTCATATCGGCCATCTTATCCTGGCCAATTATATCCTTGAAAATTCCGATATGGATGAGCTGTGGTTCGTCGTGAGTCCGCAGAATCCTTTTAAAGATAAAAAATCACTGCTTAATGATCATAACCGCCTGGATATGGTGCAGCTGGCCATTAAGAATTATCCCAATATGCGGGCTTCCAATGTGGAGTTTTCCCTGCAGAAACCCAGCTATACAATTGATACGCTGACGTATCTGCATGAAAAGTACCCGGACTATTCCTTCAGCCTGATTATGGGGGAAGATAACCTCAACAGCCTGCCGAAATGGAAGAACTACGAACAGCTTATTAAACATCATCACATCATTGTATATCCACGGGTGTTTAAAGAAGAAAAAAAGGAACCGGAATACCTGCAGCATGAAAATATCTCACTGATTAAGGCTCCGGTAATAGAGCTGTCGGCTACGGAAATCAGGAATATGATCAGAATCGGGAAAAACGTGCGGCCGATGCTTCCCCCGGAAGTCTTCGATTACCTGGATGGAAGCAGTTTTTACAAATAACCGGATGTACCCAAACCATCCTTATGCAGATGTTTTTAAATTATTGATTCGCTTATTATGAATTTTATTGAAAAGTTTTTCTCAAAATATCCTCAGGAAAAAATCATCAGATGGTTCAAGCAGGTCTGTATTGCAGAGGCTGTTACCTGCTTCCTGCTTTATGGTATTGCCATGATCTGGAAAAGATATGATGACGAAGGTGTACTGGCGACGGTATTCATTATCATCGTAGGGAATATCCACGGCCTTTTCTTCACGCTCTATCTGTTGCTCTGCCTTCCGGCCAGGAAAATTTATGACTGGGATGATGAGGATTTTGTATTTGCCCTGATGTCAGCCTTTTTTCCTTTCGCCACCATCTGGGTCGATAAAAAACTGGCCCGTTTTGACAGGGAATAGTTTTGGCTGGTTGTAAATGGTTGATGGGTAATAGGTAATAGGTAATGGGTAATGCGTAATGGGTAATGGGTAATGGGTAATGGGTAATGGGTAATGGGTAATGCAAAATTACAGTATAAGTATCAAGGGATCTTCGGATCTCTTTTTTTTTGGATGATGCTCAATTTTCCAATGCCTTCTTTACGGGATTTTATCGAACTAGGACCGTATAAGCCTTTAAAAAATCATTTTTTGACATCTGCTTTCATTTCCAGATCTGATGAAATTCCATAAAATTATATTTTCTGATGTAACAGAATTGTGCTTAAAATTGTCTTTATAGAGAACACAGATACAATTATTAAAAATTTAATCAAAAATTTACCTATTGATTATCAAATGCTTAAACATCATTTAAAATATTTTTAAGTACTTTGTATTGCAAGATACTTAATTTATTATATATCTTTGCAATGTTAAATAATAACAAATACAAGCTATTAAAACTCTCTAAATTATAAAACATGAAAACGCCTATCCTTATTGCAGCCTTATTTTTCAGCGGTCTTACATTTGCCCAAAAAAAGGACAGTGTAAAAACAAAAAGCATTGAAGCCGTTACCCTGACGAAACAGGTATTCAAGAAGCAGAGTGACCGTTTTGTCTACGATGTAGCCGCTTCACCGGTAGCAAAAGGAAATACAACATTTGATCTTCTGAGACAGACTCCCCTTCTTTCCACCACTGATGACAAGACCTTTAAAATTGCAGGCAAGAATAATGTCCTGATCTACATCAACGGCAGGAAAAGCAATATGGATGCTGAATCACTGACCCAGTTCCTGAAAAACACACCTGCTGAAAATATCCAGAAAATTGAAGTGATTACGGTTCCCGGAAGCGAATACCAGGTGGAATCTTCAGACGGCATCATCAATATTGTGCTGAAGAAGAAAATGAGCGACGGAACCAGCGGAAACATGAGGATGTCCAATTCCCAAAATAAATACAATGCCAGCAATGCCAGCTTCTCCGTCAATTACAGAAAGGACAAGCTTGGAATCAACGCTAACCTGAGCGGCGGGGAAAACATCAACCCCCAGGCTTATGTGCTGAGAAACGGAATCGGGCAGGTACGAAACGAGTCGGTAGGAAATATTGATGACCCTAATAAAAACCTCGGCGGCTATCTGAACATCGACTATCAGCTGAACGAAAAAAGCAACCTGGCCCTTTCTTGGAACTCATGGGCGAATAAAAGTTACAATTCTACCATCGATCTTCTGAATACCCTTGTTCAGCCCAATAAAGGAGTGCTGGAAACCAGTTACACGAGGACGAAAAATAAGGAAGATGCGAGAAATTACAATAATTCTGTCAATTTAAATTATGAAATAAAGCTCGATTCCCTGGGGAGTAAGTTCAATGCCAATGCGGCTTACCTCATCTATAAAAGATTCCAGTATTCAGACAACAATACCCTTGTTTCCGACATCGCAGGCAATAGCAACTCAGGATTTTCAAGAACAAGCAGAAAGATCATCCAGGATATCCCGCAGGTTGTGAACAACTTTTCCGGAACGGTAGACTACATCCAGAAGTTCAGGAATGATTTCACCTTTTCTGCCGGCGGTAATTTCAATAAAACCCAAACTGATAACGACACCAAAAATTACAATTATACATACCAGTACATGGATATTGACGGATTCGACGGCACAGTCAGCCAGACCGATTTCAACCATTTTATCTATGATGAAAATATTTACGGGCTGTACCTTACTTTTGAGAAGAAATTCTCCGATAAATTTTCCGGAAAAGTGGGTGCCCGGTATGAAATCACCAACAGCCTGGGAACAGCAGACAGCCAGAAAAACGGAATTTCTTCCCGTCAGGAAATTAAACAGAACTATCAAAACCTGCTTCCGTACCTGAGCTTCAACTATGCCATCAATGACAAGAATAATATTTCGTATGCCTTCTCCAGCAGGATGGGAAGACCGAGCTTCTGGGAACTGAATCCGGTAAGGAATATCATTACGGAAGACAATTACACCCAGAACAACCCGTTTGTAAAAGCCTCTTCAAATTATAACCAGGAGCTGACCTATATGTACAAAAACTCTTATTTCATCATCCTGAACCATACGTATGAAAAAAACCAGATCACACAGGTCCCTTTGCAGAAAGAATATGTTGATGACAAAGAAATGAAGAGAGTGAAGCTGGCCTATATCCGGACCAATTTCGGAGATAAGCAGGAAATGTCAGCTATGCTGGGTATCCAGAAATCACTTTTCAGACAATACCTGACTTTAAATTTCAACGCCGGCTTACAGCACAATATCAACAACGGTACCCTGAATACGGATCCTACGACAGGCCAGGTTTTCGATACGTATGTCAACAACAGGAAATCCACCAGCTTCATCATTACCAGCAACAATACCATCCGTCTGGATAAAAAGAAAACCTGGTTCCTGGGAGTGAATTACTTTTATGTAGACAAGCAGCAGATTGAGCTCGGGGTCCTGAAAAGCCTGATGAGCCTGGATCTGAGCATCAAGAAAAACTGGAACGACTGGACTTTTGCCGTAAATGTAAATGACGTACTGAGAACGAATGTGGTGGAAATAGAGGATCTGCAGGACAATGGAAACTATAATTATATTAAAAATGACATGTTCAGGAGAAACATCACCGTAAGCCTTACCTACAATTTCGGAAACAAGAAAGTGAAAAAGGTACGGGATATCGAGAGTGCTTCCGACGCCATTAAAAACAGGACCAGATAATAACCATTTCTTCATATAACTAATTATTTTTTATGTAAACTCGCTGGGAAATCAGTGAGTTTTTTTTATTTTTAAGTCAATTACCATTTAAATAAACCCTATGGAAAAGCGGCTGTTCATTTTCTTCGCCATGGCATTGATCTTTTCAGGCTGCCGGCAAAAAAAGATTGATCTAGGAAACAATATTTTTAGAGCAGAACAGAATATTTCGTATGGAAAAGATAATGCTCAAAAGATGGATCTCTATATTCCGGATAAGAATGCGGATTTAAGAGATGTATTTATTATCATTCATGGCGGCGGCTGGCGGGGCGGAAGAAAATCAGAGCTTACCAGTTTTACGTTTGATCTGATGAAAAAATTTCCTCATGCTATTTTTGTGAATCTTGAGTATCGGCTGGCTTCGACAACCCGTTTTGCACTTCCCGATCAGACCGATGATATAAAAGTTGCCATGAATTTTGTGGAGAAGAAATTAAATATAAAACCGAAATATATTCTTCTCGGAAACAGCGCCGGCGGCTATCTCTCCATGTTTTACGCTTATCATTACGATCACGAAAAGAAAGTAAAAGCTGTCGTGAATATCGTAGGACCGGCAGATCTGAATGATCCTGGATTCAAAAATTATGATGATTATTCTTTTGTGGAAAAGCACCTCATCGACCCGAAACTTATTGATGGTAAGCTTTCATTAATGGACTTCGGAAGCCCGGTTCATTGGATTACACCAGTCTCTGCGCCCACCCTTTCCTATTACGGTACGGCTGATCATGTGGTTCCGATTTCACAAAAAAAGATTCTGGATTCGGTTTTAACCAGAAATAAGGTTTATCATGAATCGTATGAATTTAACGGAGACCATGTGGGATGGGAGCGACCGCCTCATGCATCGTTTCTAGTTAAGAAGATTGAAGATTTTCTTAAAACGGTGGATAAAAAATAAAGAATAATTTAACGCTACCGACGCAAGAACGGTCTATACTGCGGTTGCAGATTTTCATTCGTAAAGATATTTCGACAAGCCCAGCATGACATGTTCATTCAGCAAATAATAGTTACGAACATTATTAGATTTCTTAAATCCTGTATTTTAAAATGTTTCAAAAACAAACGCTTTGAAAATATCAAAGCGTTTGGTTTTTATTCTGACTTAAAAATTTCCGTCTTTTCCGAAGTTCCGTTGGCATTGAAGGCTTCAATCTGGAAATAATAAGGGTCCGTGCGGTCGGCTCCGGTGAAGAAATATTCGTTTTTGCCATATACCATGATGCTTCCGTACAATTTATCCGGGGATTTTCCCCAGTAGATCACATAGCCGTCGGCATCGGAATTCTGCTGCCATTTCATCCAGATGCTTCTTCTTTCGCCGTATTTCTTAGGGTCTGCCCTCAGCGGCACGAAGTTCTGTACTTTGCCGGGAACGGCTCCGGCTCCCTTTCCGAATACCCTGAATCCGCTTAAGGCGAATTTCCCGGTCGGCATTTTCAGGTTTTCCATCTTCAGGAACCTGGCCCGGGCAGGTTTTTCCAGTTCTATATAATCATGCGGGACATCTTTGGTATTCTTGCTTTTATCCACCATCACGCTCCATTTTTTACCGTCACTGGAACCATAGATTTTGTACTGGTGCATCTTACCCAGTGTCTTTCCCATAAATTCCGCATCCTGATCCGCATAGTTGATCTGAATGGCATTGATGGTGGAAACTTCGCCCAGATCCGTCTGGAACCATTCCCCGGCATTCCCGGATCTGGCACTCCAATAGGTTTTAATGTCTTCATCCACCGCGTAATTGGAATGATAGCCTCCCAAGGTAGAAGAAACCTGGACGGGCTTGTTGTAATTCAGCAGCATCCAGCCTGCGAACAGGCCTTTTGAAAAGTCTTTTCCCTGGGCATATTGCGGAAGATAGGTCGGATAATCACCGTACGCCGTATTGCAGTACATCACATCATCCTTATCGAATCCTGCCGGCCAGATGCCCAGCCTTCTTTCGAAATTATTTTTGGTTGAAATAAAAATGGTTGAGATATGCCACCAGTTTTTATAGTTGTCTTCAAAAGTCGCTCCATGCCCGGCTCCCCTGGCAAAACCTCCCGGTTTGTAGGAAAACGGATTGTGCTGCTGGTATTCAAAGCCTTCCAGCGGCTTGTTGCTCACATACACCCCATCGGAGTAGCCGCTGAATTCGGTGGCCGGTGCGCCGTACTGCATATAATATTTTCCGTTATGCTTGGTCATCCAGGCTCCTTCCACAAAGGGCTGAAGGAAAACATTATCGTTATATTCCCCGAATCTTTCCCATCCGTGGTCTTCCGGTTTTAACCGCAGAATAGGTTTTACAAACCCTTCGGACTGCAATGTCTTTGTTTTCACTTCGGTTCCCAATAAAGGCCATTCGTTGCTGGATCCCCAGTACAGGTATAATTTGTTCTTGTCTTCATCGTAATGAAAAGCCGGGTCCCATGCACCCACTTTCAACGTATCAACGGCAATTTTCCAGTCGTCCTTTGTCGGATTCGTACTTTTCCAGATCGGAAAATCCTGTTCCCAGGTAGAACCGAAAACATACAGCGTATCTTTCATTGCCCAGACTGCCGGTGCGTTCAGGTCGTGGATATATTTGTTGTCTCTCAGGAACTTTCTTTTCACGAATTTCCAGTCGAGCATATCGTCACTGTACCAGTAGCCTTCCTGATTGGTGGAGAACAGGAAGAGTTTATTTTTAAAATTGACGATTACGGGATCGGCAGTGGCCCGGTGTTTCCCCTGTCTGGAAAAGACTTCAAACGGGGTATAGCCGTAATCGATATTAATCGGGTTACAATAGGTCTTCTGCTGGGCGTTCAGGCCCATCGCTCCGAACAGCACTATGAACATCAGAAAGTACTTATGCATAATCTATGGTTTCTTATTTCACAAAAATAGGTAAGTTTTTTGACCTGCTGAAGTTTTTGCTCTGGAGGTAAGCATATTGTCAGCATGTATTGTATTTTTAAGTGACTTTCATTTAAACAAACAATGAATTGATTTTCATAAAGTCCGAGAGGCTATTTAAATAATCGGAAAGAATGGTAATGCTGGTCATACTTTCATAATCTATACTATCATTTTCAACGAATCGACACTTTTCATCATAAAAATTCACATCGATTGAGCTTGCGTGAACATTTATAATATTCCCAATGTAAACGACATCTTCTTTGTTAAAAGAAAATTCACATAATAAACTTTCTTCTTTAATTGTTGTAGACAGACTTTGGAAATTATTTATTTCGAAACCTTTAAACCTCTTTAAATTTAAGGAATCCAAATATCTTTGAAATTTTAATTCCATAATCCTGTTTTTAAAACTGTCACTTTCGTATGTAATACTTTCTATTCTTTTTCGATTAATAAACTTTACACCATCCAGAACATAATCAACAGGATTTGATGCAGTTATCACTAAATTTCCATTATCATAAAGCTTAACGCCTAAAATATAATCAGAGAAATTTTTAATCTTAACATTTAGTATTTCCATCTAACAGTTCTTTAATATTTTAACCTCTTTATTTCTATTACTTTATCTTTTTTTATATTCTCTGTAGATTGTCCTGCATTCTCGGAACGATTTGCAGATCTCTCATCATTTTTTAGATTTCACTATCCCATTACTTAGTATTTCTACAACATTTTAAACCGAACTAAATCCGGACTTCCAAAGAAGATCATTAAGGTCCAGCTCACTGATATCGAAATCTTCCGGATGCAGAATAAATCCATCTTGTTTTTTAAGATTCTCTACTGCTTGTTCAGCATTTTCTCTTGAAGAAAAAACACCTATAAATCTTTCATCATCCAAATACCTATGGATCGTATAGCTGTGACTCACGCTGAAAACTGATTGTAAACCTAATTCTTTTACCGATAAAAACGTTTCATCTATTGAATGATCACCTTCGCAAAGATAATCCCTTCCCATTTCTCCTATAATAGTTTCAAATCCGTTTTTCCAATATACTTTATCCAAAATGTATTTGTTAATGATGAAACTATCAGGATATCTGGAGAATCCTGATAAGTTTAAAGCTTCCTTTTTTATTTTTTCAAGACCCTCTATATCATCACAGAATCCCAAAAGCTTAGTACTGAAACTTATTTCATTGGTATAAGTATGATCAAGTGCATAAACAAAATATTTCATAAGACTCTTTTTCTCAATAAGACAGTTAAGCGATAAATCACTTATTCAAAATAAATAATTCAAGCGTTTTGGCAAGGATGAAATCAGAATCATCGTCTGACTTTTTGTCGTTAGAAGTATCAGGATCAAAACTTATATAAATCAAATTATTTATATGCAATAATTTAAAATCTTCAATATTATAAAAATTATATATATGAGTATGGTAAAATTTGAATTCTATAATGCCGCTAAACAATAAGTTTATTTTTGAATAATCGCTATTTCCGGAAAAACCACTGATGGTCATACGTATTTCTAGTTCTCCAAACTTATTTCTATTAAGACTTATTTCGTCTATTTTTGTACTTGCCAATAAATTTTCCTTGGCGAAAACTTCGGCGGCAACAGCTGTTATATTCATTTTTTCTTAAAGATGAGTATCGTCATTTGCAAAGGAATTAGCACACTTATTCCAAACCAAATTTATCTTCGTAATTAAATTTTTCAAATCGATTTGAATTTTTTATACGTATTTCTACAGAACCTTTTGGTTTTATTATTGAATCTCCAATAAAAATCTGATCCCACCAATCTTTGTAGATAATGATGCTATCCTTGTTTCCGTAGACTAAAAATGGTATATTGTGATTATTGTGGTTGATATATTTTCCGGTAATTGATGATTTGATTTCCTTTTCTCTCATTTCATCTAAAAAGCCACTTACATTTTCTGATGAAAATATACGATTATACAAAAATAGTATTCCAATAATAAACAGTATTGCTGTTAAAATCTTATTTCTGCTCATTTACAATCTTTAGTTATATCAATAATGAAGTTTGAATTTTAATAAAACGTTAAATATTAAGAATACTTTACAACTAAATTCCGCTTCCCCTTTTTGAATTTTTCCAGATAAAGCCGTCCAGCAAATAATGGGTAAGCTGAGGAACGACTAGTAAAGGAATCAAAAACTGAAACCAGTTTATAGAGACATTCAGGTTCAATGAAACATGTTCTTTCCACACCAGGATTTCCCATAAAAATTCCTCAAAAAATGCAAATCCGAGAATGACAAAAATAAAGAGGAGTATTCCGAAAGAAGATTTAAATAAAGAAAGCCCTTTCAGTTGGGTGGCATCTTTCTGTTTTATTTCCCTGATGTAAATTAAGGCTATATAAGGAATTCCATGTGAAACGACATTTAAGAAAGTGAAAATTAAGTCATTGTTAAAATATACAATTCCGAAATACCAGGAAACATAGGTACCTGCAATTACAGCTGTTTTAGGGATATTAACCTGTTTTGTCTTTACAATGCCGTACAAGGTTTTCGATAGCCAGAGTATTAAAATTCCGAAATACAGAAAGGTAATGGCCGGCGTATAATCCGGCACCTGGTGAAGCCATCCGAATTCGTTTTCCACAAACCAGGTAAAGGCCCGCGGCGTCTTAAACCAATACAGCATCGGGAAAATCGTGGCCGAGTAAACTGCGATTTCATCAATGTTTTTACTCCAGTGATCAGGTTCAAACCTGGCATAGATCCTCGTAAAACCATACTGTTGCCTGATAAAATGAAAAACAGCGATCAAAGCCAGAACCGACCAAAAGGTAAGGCTGCCGAACTGATATAGGATGAGCCCTAAAGCCCAGCTTAATACAGGAATTCCATAATACAAAAATTTTTTCCTGCGGATTTCTTCTTTTACGAAATAGGTTTTGAATAAAGTGGAATACACATGGGCCACATCTACAAAAACAATCAGAAAAAGCCAGGTGTAAAAAGAATACTGATTTTCCAGCTTCTGAATCTGATTTTGGAAGAAAAAAATAATTAACAAGATAAAGAAAGGCGGTGATAAAATGAACCACCCGTCTGTTTTTGCATTATGGATCCATGGCTGTCTCATAACATCTCTTTAGCTGCTCTCAGTCCCTGATAAAAAGCTTCCTCGAAAATAGAAATTCCGGAAAGATCGGAATGTGCAAAGAAAACCCGTCCGTCAAGAGAGGCCTTTGCTTTTTCAGAATTTTTAAAAATCTGATCAGGGACCGGTGCAATCATGGCATGGCCGATCTTGTGAAACTGCATATCGATTATAAAATCTTCAATCAGCGGATGTGCCTTTTTCAGGTCTTCCACAACCATTTTTCTCAGCTGATCTTCTTTTAAATGATAAAGCTTTTTCCTTGCCTGCTTACAATCGTTTGTTGAAAAGCTTCTATAGTAGGTAATTACTTTTTCACCCATGATCTGATCTATATTCTGATGCTGATCATAAATGTACCCCAGACCTTCGGATCCATAAATCACATTATCCCAGGCCATTTCCTCATCCCCGCCAAAACCGTTCTGCAGGGTAATGGTCGTTAAAAGCCACGGAACATAATTAAATTTTCCGGCCTTTTTACTGTTAAAAATTCTTTCGTTAACAAATTGCGGTGTGGCAAAAAGCACTTTTTCAGCAATAATTTTTTTAGTCTTTTTCTGAAGGTTATCAAAACTAAAAACCTCAACATGGTGATCCGTTATCTTTACATCAAAAACCAGATGATCCGGTAAGGATCTTCCTTCAGTATATTGTGAGAGATGTTTTGCCAGTCTTGCATTTCCTTCCGGCCAGGTAAAGACCTGATCTTTGTATTTTTTGCTCCAGTTATTCTTTCTTCCGGCGAAATAATGAATCCCTGCCCAGGCCGAAACATAATCTATTCCCAAACCGTAATCATCCCGGCAGGAATAATCCAGCAGCCAAAGCAATTCCCCGGAATTAAAATTTTCGTTTTCAAGCCAGTTTCTGAAGGTTTTCTTTTCCAGCTGCATAACGTCATCTTCCCGGCTGGAATCATGGACAGGAATAGCAAACCAGTATTTTCCCTGTGTATCTTTTTTATTCCGGAAATAGTCCATCATTTCAAAAAAGCGTTCCAGTTCCGCTTTTGTCACTGCTGAAATCCCGTTTTGCGGAACGATGTCATTCTGCCAGGAATTTTTAAAAAATAACCTTTCCTGTTGCGGAAAAGTCATCTGATATTCATCCAGGACAGGATCTCCGCTTTCATCATCCCCCTGATAAATTCCGCATTCCTTCAAAAATTCAATAATTTCAGTATTTTCCCGGTTGGGTAACGGCAGATAATGGGCACCCAGGGGAAACTTAGAGAATTTATTATGCCCATTGGAAGAATTTCCGCCTACATGACTTTCCATTTCTACCAGCAGATAATCATTTTCATTATTCATGCTGAAAAACCGGCACGCCGAAAGACCGGAAATGCCTCCGCCTACAATTAGATATCGGGTACTGACTTCTTCGGAAACCTCCGGAAAATCTTTTGCCCAAAGTTTATGGCCGAGCACATGGTCTGTTCCTGTAATTTTAAGCAGAAGCGACTTTCCTTTCTTACTGCAATATTGTAAAAAAGGAATCATAAGACTGCCTAGAAACAGGGTTCTAAGGAAGCCCCTTCTACTGTACTTTCCCCCACTCTTCATCAAAATACCTCACTAAAACCTGGTTATCCAATCTGTTCACCTCAACATCTCCGGTTCTCATATCTTTCGTAAAATAAGAAAGCAGTTTAAAATTATAATCATAAAATTTTAAATCAGGAATCTTCCGATAGATTCTGGTGCCAACCGGCTCAAAAGAAGCCAATGAAAATCCCCATTCTCCAAATGACGGAACATACGTATGATAGGCCGAAGTAAAAGGAAAAACCTGATGGATCGTTTTTTCTATGCACCAGAAAGATTTGGGAGCAAAATATGGTGAAGTAGTCTGCACAACAATTTTGGTATCTGAAGTTGCCAGCCTTTCAAGCTCCCTGTAAAACTGAAGAGAATATAATTTTCCCAAACTGTAATTGGAAGGATCCGGAAAATCGATAATGATAACGTCATATTTCTTCTTACTTTCCTTTACCCAGATATAAGCATCCTTATTTATTATTTTAAGCTTTGAGCTGGACAAAGAGCTTTGATTCAGCTGACGCATGGTTTCATTGTCCTTAAAAAAACCTGTCATTTCTCCATCCAGATCTACCAGCGTAATATCTTTTACGTCTTTATATTTCAATACTTCACGAACGGCAAAACCGTCGCCCCCGCCCAAAATTAAAATATGGCCGATGTTTCTCGCCATCGACATGGCAGGATGCACCAGTGCTTCATGGTAACGGTATTCGTCAACTGAAGAAAACTGAAGGTTATTGTTGAGATATAACCTGAATTCGCAGCTGTTTCTGGTAAGCACAATTCTCTGGTAAGGAGAACTTTTCGTATAGACCACATTTTCACCATATAATTTTTCCTCGGAAAATGATAAGATTTTATCCGAAAAAACAAACAGGACAATAAGCAGAATAAAAGCACCTGCTGATTGTATTTTTAAAGAAAAAGGCTTCGAGAGTTCCTTTTTCAGATAAAAACATAAAAATATGGCAATTGAAATATTGATCAATCCGAAAAATAGAGGAGTCTTCACAATTCCCAGATTTGGAATCAGTACCAGCGGAAACAAAATGGAAGCTAATAATGCCCCGATGTAATCGAAAGCAAAAACATTGGACACCAAATCTTTAAACTGAACCCGGTCTTTTAAAATGTTCATCAGCAGTGGAATTTCCACACCGACAAGACATCCTGTAAAAAAGACGAAAAGGTATAGAACAGCTTCAAAATGGGCCATGGTATTGAACAGGATGAACAGGACCACCGAACTGATTCCGCCGATAATACCGACCAGGATTTCAATTTCAATAAATTTGTCGATCAGGTTGCCTTTGATGAATTTGGCAAAGTAGGATCCTACCCCCATCGAAAAAAGATAAACGCCGATAATAAAGGAAAACTGTTTTACCGAATCTCCGAGAAGATAACTTGCCAAAGCCCCTGCTACCAGCTCATAAATAAGCCCGCATGTAGCAATGACAAATACCGAGAACATCAGCAACAGTTCAAGGGGGATCTTTTTCTTATTCATGAATGGCCGCACTTATGATAATCGAGATTCCGATGATAAAAGCCCCAAAAATAATCGCCAGTGCGGTATTCTTATTCTGTGCAATCTCGTGCCAGGTTTTTTCCGGCGTAAGCTTCTCGATGATCACGTAACACACCAGCAAAATGGCAATTCCTAAAAAAGAATAGATGACTGAATTGATGATGGGAATAAAGCTGATCTGATCCATAGTTTGTATTTTATTTGTGATAATATCTGTAATATCCCACTCCTGAAGAATGATGGCTCCTGGTGGTCCCGTCCTGGTAAGTTTCTGTTTTTTCACAGTCGCAGAAGCGGCTTCCTCCGAAGGTAAGATAGGTAAACCAACCTGTAAAAAGAAGCCCGATAAGACAGACGAGCCAGTTTTCTTTTATATAATTTATGGCTTTTTCCATATTTATGAATAGGTGTAAGGCGAATTTGAGCTGTTGTACCATTTTGATCTTTCAAACATTCTTCTTCCAAAAAAGCAGGCAGCTATAAAGCAGGCCATAAACAGAAGCACAAAGATCAGGTTTCGCAGGGAAACCGGGAGCCACTCGGCACTTACTTTTACGGATGTATTTTCATAGGATGCATCGGCTGTACTTCCAGGCGGGGTATTTGCCGTAAGCAAGGAATCGATATCTCTCTTTCCCAATGTAGTACGTACCAGCCGACCTAAACCGCTCAGGGAATCCTTCCTGATCATTTCAGCGTCTCCGAAGGCGGTAGTCAGCTGCGTTTGGTTATCGGTGACGCTGATGGTTCCGTATTGATCTCTCGACAAGGACAGGTTACCGTCCGGAGAGAGGTAGGTTGATGTTGTTGTACTCGGTACAGCTTCCTGCCTTTCTGCGGAAATAAGAAAGTGGTATTTTCCCGAAGGTACACCGCAGAAGCTGAAAGACTCATTTTGACCTCCTTCACTCCAGCTTTCACCGTCTTCATAACCATGGTATTCTTCAATATCTTTTGAAGCAAAAACAGTTTCGCTTGTGGTTTCATTAACCAGGCCTATTCCAACATTTGCCCAGGAATTATTGACATTGGAAGACAATTCGACTTTGAGCGGAGCCCAACCGCCGGACAGCTCAAAGCTTTTGCTTACCATTTCTTTATTCCGGACATCGGCAAAATGTATTTCCTGCTCAAAAACCGACCGGTTGGTCCTGGATATCAGGACATACAGCTGGATCAGGCAAATCACCAGTGCCGCAGCACCCATAATATTCACGGTCTGCCTGAAGTTCAGGTAAAACGGCTGTACAATGCCAATGCCCGAATAATTGGGAAGGCTCTGAATTCCGAATGCATTTTTTACCCGGTACTTTGAAATATGCGTTCCTGAGAAATACTGAGTAAAGCCTGAGGATTTTTCTTCAGATACCATACGGCTTCCATTTACATATTCCCGGTAAGTAGAAAGTCCGAAATCCAGCCTGTCTTCAAAAAATCCTGCGGCAGCATCGATATGACATTCGGTGGTTTCATATCGTCTGAAACTCCTCATGCCGAATTCCAGAATAGTGCTGTTCCGGGATCTCCGCTTGATATCCATCTCATTGATGGCATGCAACAGAACCCAATGGCCGTCACTTTCACTCAGAAAGGCATCTTCTCCTTTCTTATCTTTTAAATAATATTCTCTCCAAAAAATACGGTTCCCGTATTTCCGGATAACGATTCCGGTGACCGTATATTCCACATCATCAATAACTCCCTGCTGTCCTACTTTCAGCACTACATTCCCGGTTGGTTTCTTAACCACTTTTGTGGAAGTATTCTTTTGAATATCGATAAGATGGGAACAGGAACTGCAAATGTACTCTGTAATATTAAAATCGCCATTAATCTCATTTCCGCTTTTGCATAACGGGCAAACATAATGCATGTTATCTGTAAATTTTGTGTTTCTGAATGGTTTTAGCTTTAAAATAGTGTATGAATTCGTCTGCAATCCTTTCAACTTTCATGGTGTTATCCTGTAGATAATTGCAGAGAAAAACGTCAAAGGTCAACTGCCCGAATTCCGGCCATGTATGAATGCAGAGATGGGATTCCTTGAGACAGACTGCCGCAGTAAAACTTCCATTATCAAAAATGTGATTAACCGTACCAACGATTTCCACCTCTTTATCTGCCAGCATACGGCCGGTAAATTCCAAAAAGGCTCTGCTGTCCATCAACAATTCTTCCGACTTTGTTTCCAGTGTCAGAAGAATATGTAAACCTTTACCGGTTGATGATTCCAATCTTTTATACTTTCCGCAAATATATTACTTTTTCGGCAGGAAAACCTCAGCCAGCATACAACGGGCGCTGCCGCCGCCGTTCACTTCTATGGTATTTAAATCGGAATAGATAATTTCGCAGTAATTTTCAATGGCAGATACCTGATCCCTGTTGAGCGACCTGTAGGCCGTTTCACTCATAATGAGGAATTTTTCGCCGTCTGTGTTCTGCACCTGCAGCATATTTCCGGCAAACTGGTGCATCTGCTCTTCTGAAATTTCAATGATTTCTTTTCCGGAATTTTTAATGGTTTCCGCTACCTTGTTTCTTTCCGGTTCATGGTCTATACAATCCAGGCAGATCACAACAAACCGGTCGGCTACGCACATCATGACATTGGTATGGTAAATCGGCAGTCTCTCTCCGCCTACGGTTTGAAAAGAATGGAAGACCACCGGCGTAAAACCGTATTTGTTACAGAACTCCCTGAATAAATTTTCGTCCAGCCTCAGGGAAACGGATCCGTAAGCCAGCCTGTTATCATGATCGAAGATCATGCTTCCCGTACCTTCCAGGAAATGGCCCTGGGTTTCCGGAAAAGACCAGTCGTCTATTTCAGTAACATCGAATCCCTGTCCTTTAATGGTTTCGATAATATCATCCCTCCTTTCCACTCTCCTGTTGGAGGCAAACATTGGGTACAATACCACTTTGCCGTCCCTGTGAAAGCTTACCCAGTTGTTCGGGAAAATAGAATCCGGGGTATGTGGATCCAGGGTATCTTTTATGGTAATGACACGGATGCCTTTGCTTCTCAGTTTTTCAACAAACATCTTGAATTCCGAAAGGGCTTTGAACTGAATGTCGAAGCCTTTCTGCTCGGTCTGGAAATAATTGTTCTTTGCGGTTTCTTCATTAAATCCGAAGGCAATCGGCTCTATCATGAGTACGGTATCTGTTGTCTGCATAGTTTGGGTAGGAGGGTTAATGGGTTTGAGTGTTGAAGAGTTTGAGGGTTTTGGGTCTTAGGGTTTTAGAGTTTGAGGGTAAATTTACTTTTATGAGTTTTTTATATACAGTGAGGAGTGGTAAAAATTAATGGTCTGCCGCATTATATTTTGCTGAAATCAGGAAAAAACCATCAATCAAATTCTCAATTAACTCCAATCCTCTCATCTTACAACTCTCCAACACTTCTACTCTCTATTATTTATTGAAAATATAATTTTTTGTTTCTATTAATGAAATGTGCACCAGCTTTTTGATTGAATCATCATATTGACCAGCATTCCGATTATTTGATTATATTGATTATTCAATATGCTGAATTGTTCTTCGTTGATGTATTTACAGGCTAGTGCGAATTGCAGCCATGTCTGCGTTTCTCTTGCTTCACCTTCTGAATCTGTAAGCCTGGCGATAAAAGATCTTTCATATTTTCTTTTGCCCCAAGCCTCACTGATATTGGCCGATACTGATCTGGAAGATCTTCTTATCTGGTCTGTAAGAGAGTAGATTTCTTCTTTGGGAAATTTTTTTGAAAGCTTGTAGATTTCCATGGCAGCGTCAAAAGACTTCTGATAGACTTTGAGATCCTGATGAAATTTAATTGTCGACATCTTTGTATTTTTTATCTAAAATAAAAAAAATATCAATAACTCCTATTCACTTAATACTCTAATTCCAAAAAACTTTTACTCCACCTCTATCACCCTCAAACTCACTCACTCACTCACTCACTCACTCACTCACTCACTCACTCACTCACTCACTCACTCACTCACTCACTCTTCCAGTTGCTTATTCCCTCACCAACGGCATGGTGGAGCACCTCAGCAGCCCTCCCATTTTAGAGATTTCACGGTAAGGAATTTCTTCCACCGTCATTCCCCATTCGTTTCTGAGATGATTGTTCATGCGGGTGAAAGCTTTGTCAGAAACTACAATTTCCGGGGAAATCGAGAAAATATTAGGGCACATCTCAAACATTTCCTCATCGGTGACATGGAAACAGTTTTCTTCCCCGAAGATATCGATGATGAGGCGGTAATCGCTTTCATCCACAAACCCGTTTTTATAGATGATGCATTTCTCTTCGCCTACCGGATTGAAAGTGCAGTCCAGGTGAAGGATTCCTTCGTAGGGAATTTTGTCATTTTTCTTTAATTCCAGATCGATGATCCTTTTTTTCGGGAAATATTCTTTCAGGATTTCAATTGCGTATTCGTTGGTCCTGGCAGTTTTGTAGCTCCGGTAGTCTTCGCTGAAACAGGTTCCGATGAAAAGGAAATCGTTCCATACGATCACGTCTCCGCCTTCAATATGGGCTGTCTCCGGCAGATTGATGATCTTGCGCCATTCTACCTGCTTGAAAATGTTCCTGTAGGCATCCTGTTCATCGGCACGGTCTGAGATCACATTGGAAATAATCATTTTATCATCAATCACAAATGCCACATCCCGTGCAAACACCTGGTTGTAGTTTTCAATAATACTGGGCCTGAATACCTCAACCCCATGTTTTTTCAAAACGTTTTCAAAGGCATCCATTTCACTGATGATGTCCTCTTCCTTGGGATAGATGTTATTCTCAATGGAATGGTAAGATTTGGCATCATAGCTTTCGGCCAGCACCGGTACGCCGCCAAGAGAATTCGGCTGCCCCAAAACAACTGATTTCAGCCTTCCCGTTTCGTTTTTGATATTTAGTTTCATAAAGGTTTATGCAATGCTGCAAATATAAGTAAAGGCGTGTATCTGCAAAACTTTTAAACGTATTTTAGGGACTTATTCCATCCCTATTCTGCAAATTGATTATGCCGTAGTTTTTTCGCCGCGAATGTTTGAAAATCATTGGATTTTATTACTGTCAAAGAGTTTTTTACAGATAATTTTATCTGATGAAAAATCCATCCGAATTTTTGCTTCAAATTCTGTTTCAGATATTATATTTTTCATATATTAGTGATATAATTTCAATGGAAATTACAGGCTAAATTATTAACAATCAAATCACAAAATCATGAACAGAAAACATCCGGTGCTTGCAAATGCACACAAAATGAGCAGAGAACACCAGAAATCCATTGCCGGCGGCATCAATCCTGCAGGCCGCAGATGCTGCGAATGGGACGAGTCTGGGAAGTGCTATATCTGGACCTGCGACCGTTGCCAGTGCCCTTAATAGAATGATAATGGGATTTTTCCGGTTTCCGGACAGCCTTTTCATCTGACCACTCTACTTGATGAGCCGCTGTTTCCTATGGCAACCGGCACAAAGTAAAAAAAGTCATTCCATAAAAAAATCCTGAAGCAAGCTTCAGGATTTTTTTTGTTATCATACGGAATATTATCTGTTTACCATATCGATATAGTCTCTTTTCTGAGCTCCCTGGTATACCTGTCTCGGTCTTCCGATCGGGTCTCCTTTGATTCTCATTTCTTTCCACTGGGAAATCCATCCCGGAAGTCTTCCCAAGGCGAACATTACCGTGAACATTTCGGTAGGAATGCCTAATGCCCTGTAAATGATTCCTGAATAGAAGTCTACGTTCGGATACAGCTTTCTTTCTACGAAATATTCATCTTCCAGCGCTACTTTCTCCAGCTGCATGGCAATATCCAATGCTTTATCCTGGATTCCTAAGGCATTAAGGATATCGTCGGCTGCTTTCTTGATGATTTTAGCTCTCGGGTCGAAGTTTTTGTACACCCTATGTCCGAAGCCCATCAGACGGAAGCTGTCGTTTTTATCTTTCGCTTTTGCTACCCACTTGTTAACATCACCGCCGTCTTTTTCAATCAGCTCAAGCATTTCGATAACAGCCTGGTTGGCCCCGCCGTGAAGTGGTCCCCATAGAGCGGAAACCCCTGCCGAAACGGAAGCAAACAATCCGGTGTGTGCAGATCCTACCATTCTCACGGTAGAAGTGGAACAGTTTTGCTCGTGATCAGCATGAAGGATCAGTAATTTATCCAGTGCCTGAACCACTACAGGATCGATTTCGAATTCCTGATTCGGCATTCTGAAAGCCATCTTGTAGAAGTTTTCCACATAATTCAGGCTGTTGTCGCCATGGTTAATCGGCAGTCCCAGGGTTTTTCTGTACGTCCATGCGCAGAGATGAGAGAACTTGGCAATCATAAGCTCTGCAGCAAGGTCCATCTCTTCTTTAGAATTTACGTTTACCGCTTTAGGATTGAATGCCGTAAGTGCAGATGTTAAAGAAGACAAAACGCCCATTGGGTGTGCAGAACGAGGAAAAGCATCAATGAGCTTTTTCATCTCTTCTGCCACGAAGTTATATTTTTTGATATTGGATTCAAAAGAGCTGTATTGATCCAGTGTAGGAAGGTCACCATGAAGCAGAAGGTACATTACTTCGGTGAAGTTGGATTTATCAGCAATCTGTTCGATCGGATATCCTCTGTAGAAAAGTTCACCTTTGTCACCGTCCAGGTAAGTAATGTCGCTTAAGGTAGCGCCGGTGTTTTTGTATCCCAGATCCAAGGTGATGAGACCGGTCTGGTCTCTTAATTTTGAAATATCGATTCCTCTGTCTCCGATCGTACTGTCTACGATTGGATATTCATACGAATTACCGTCGTAATTCAATATTACTTTGTTGTCTGACATTATTTTAATTTATTTTTTCTAAATATACTACTTCTTACAAAATACGGCAAACAAAAAATTTCGCTTGCCGTAATTTATAAATTCGATGAATTATCTTTTGATCTTAAAGGCATCCAATCCCGGGAAGACAGCCGTTTCACCCAAAGCTTCCTCAATTCTGAGCAACTGGTTGTATTTTGCCATCCTGTCTGATCTGGAAGCAGATCCCGTTTTGATCTGGCCGCAGTTCATAGCCACTGCCAGGTCTGCAATAGTGGAATCTTCGGTTTCTCCTGATCTGTGGGACATTACGGAAGTGAATTTATTATGCTGGGCCATCTGAACGGCAGCCATGGTTTCGGAAAGGGAACCGATCTGGTTTACTTTAACCAGGATGGAATTGGCAATTCCTTCGTTTACCCCTCTGGAAAGCCGTTCTACATTCGTTACGAACAGATCGTCACCTACCAGCTGTACCTTATCACCGATTTTATCGGTCAGCATTTTCCAGCCTTCCCAATCATTTTCCTGCATTCCGTCTTCAATGGAGATGATCGGGTATTTTGCAGCCAGTTCCGCTAAATAGGAAACCTGCTCGCTGCTGGAGAACTGCGCGGCGTCCGGTGTCTGGAATTTTCTGTAATCGTAAACTCCGTCTTTATAAAATTCAGAGGCAGCACAGTCCAGTGCGATCATCACATCGTCACCCGGCCTGTACCCTGCCTTTTCAATCGCCTGAAGCAGTGTATCAAGGGCATCCTCAGTTCCTGAGAATGTAGGGGCAAAACCACCTTCGTCCCCTACGGCTGTAGAAAGACCTCTTGAATGGAGAATAGATTTCAGGTTATGGAAAATTTCAGTCCCTTTTCTCAGTGCATGAGAGAAAGAGTCTGCTTTTACCGGCATTACCATAAATTCCTGGAATGCGATCGGCGCGTCAGAATGCGACCCTCCGTTGATTACGTTCATCATCGGAACAGGAAGGGTGTTGGCATTCACACCGCCTACATATTTGTACAACGGCATTTTCAATTCTGCAGCGGCGGCTTTGGCAGCTGCCAGGGAAACGCCTAAAATAGCATTGGCACCGAGGTTTCCTTTATTCTTAGTCCCGTCCAGATCAATCATGATCTGATCAATAAAATTCTGGTCGTAAACCGGAAGCCCAACCAGCTCGGGAGCAATTACCTCTCTTACATTTTCTACGGCTTTGGAAACCCCTTTCCCCATCCATTCAGAACCGCCGTCACGCAGTTCCACTGCTTCATGCTCCCCTGTAGATGCTCCGGAAGGTACTGCTGCACGCCCCATGGCGCCGCTTTCCGTGAATACATCCACCTCAATCGTAGGATTCCCTCTTGAATCTAAAATCTGTCTCGCTTCTATGTAAGAAATGTAACTCATTGTTTCTTTTTTTTATAGTTCAGACAAATGTACTGATTTTTTAAAAATCCGCAGGGATCAGGGTGTATTTTGTAAGAAGATTGTGAGTTAAATTTTAGTTAATTTTGAAAATTAAAATGATAATAATATTTCAATGTGTACTTTATAGGGGCTATATCAGATTATCGATTTGTTATAATGAAATCGCTTTTTCATAGGGATCGACAAAATTTTATTCCGGAAGTGTGTACCTGAATCTGAGCTGTGAGACGAATGCTGATGAGTTTTTATTATAATTCTTTACAAGACCTGCATTTAGGTCAACCCAAAAACCCTTGTTTACATTTACTTCTGCTCCAACATTTAAAAGAAGATCTGTTTTGTCTCCGAGAAACTGATCATATTTCAGCTGTTCTTCAAAAAAGAATTTAATTCTATTCGTACCGAAATAATTCCTGTTTGAAATGCTGATTAAGTGATAATCCTGATCCTTCAGCTTGTTAAGCTGATAATTTACCCCTAGTAGAACCTGAGCGAATCTCCTGATCGGAAATGCATAGGTACTCCATACAGAGAAATTACGAAAAGAAATATTTGACGCTAAAGAATCTGGTGACTGCCCTACGAATGCTGTTGCAAGATCCAACTTTTCTGCATTCCAGTGATTATTTTTATATTCTTCTTTTAATTTTTTTATTTTATCTTCAAACTCTTCATCTGTTTCGTTGAAATTATACTGAACAAATTTTTCCATTTTCAAACTATCTTCACGGGTTAGATCATAGATCTTAAGGTTATTTATTTCCAGGAATTTTATTACCAGATCAGCTCGCTGTTTTGATTTTGCAACTGCAACTTGCTGCAGAAACTTTTCCAATCCTTTTTTATCAGTTCGTAAATCCCCTTTGTTGATTACTGTAATTCTATATCCTAAAGAAATATTTCTGGTCTGTAAAGAGTCTTTGAAGGTTCCCAGAGAAAAACGGGATGTTTTCCAAGCATTATTGTTTCTAAATTCGCTTAAAGTCATCTTTTCCGTAT
Organism: uncultured Chryseobacterium sp.; assembly: GCF_913776365.1. Lineage (GTDB taxonomy): Bacteria > Bacteroidota > Bacteroidia > Flavobacteriales > Weeksellaceae > Chryseobacterium. The sequence continues at coordinate 27,908 of NZ_CAJYMO010000328.1, forward strand.
TCATGAGCAATACCGGACTTATTTCAATTCCGAAAGATGTCGGGATGATTAAATTCTTACCATTGAAAAATTCAGAAGATACGAATGAGAAATCCTGAGTTAATGACGGTCTTAAAATATGACTTGGTTCTGTTCCCAAAGCTTTGAATGCAGGATTATCCGGAAGCGCAAAATTTAGTTTATAATTTTTAACAAGACTATCAGAAGGAATCTGTGCAAAAGCCAACAAAGGAAGCATGATGGATATGATGATAATTGTTTTCATTTTAAACCAGTTTTACTAATGTCATGAATTTTTTATGCTGCTTTCCAATTTTATCGGCAATTATTGCTTCGTCTATCATATTTCCGTTTTGGAATACCTGCAACCGAATGGTAAATCCCCTTTCTTCAGCAGGATCATTTTCAACAGGGACAACCGTTGTATTCAGCATGATTACCCTGTTTATATTCATATCTGCAGAATTGGGAAGAACCCGCCAGTCATCATGATCATATACATTGGTTCCTGAGTACCTGAAAATAACGTTATTGCTGTTTTTTTCAAATACATCTAAATAATATCCCGCTCCTACCAGGCCTGTAACTTTTACATTTACACTTACGCTTCCATGTGCCGGATTGATGTTAATTTCTTTCTTCATGATTTTAAAGTTTAAGATTATACATTTGTTTTTTGAGTAATAAAGACACCGGCTAATAAGCCGATAGCTTCCGACGAAATTGTTATAAAAATTGTTACAACTGATTGTCATTATCAGCCTTACCGAGTATGGCCAAGGCAACTAACCGATTATGATTTTGCTCATTGCTAAAGCAAGCCATCATTACGATCACTCTATCAATCCGATAATCAGTATCCTTGTCATTTTTCAAGGTAATATTCAGACCTTCAATATTGTCGTTAGTGATTGTTTTCATGGTTATTGAATTTTAAAATCCTTGTGTCAAAGTTCCCGTAAAATCAAACTTCTGTCAACTACACAAACGGGTGATTTACAACAAAAAAACAGCACCATAAAAATGATGCTGCTTCTAAGTATCTCTAAATTTTTCTACAGTTCTATTCTGAAAAACAAGTGTGTTCCGTTTTCGGTGGTGACTTCACAATGGCCGTTCTGCTCCTGCATCCGGCGCTTCATGTTGCGTAAGCCGTTGCCTTCCGGTTTTTCGGGATCTATACCGACTCCGTTATCCGAAATTTTCATCATGAATTCTTTTTTCTGCTGAATAAACGAAAGGATCAGCCTATCAGACCGGCTGTGCTTGTAAGCATTATTGAGTGCTTCCTTCAGGCACAGAAAAAGGTTGCGCCGCTGTTCTGTAGTGATGGTTGTTTCCTTAATTACATTTTCGTTTTCAATATGAAGAACTATTCTTGTTTTTTTGAGGAAATTCTGTGCATAGGATTTCGCGTAGTCGATAAAACTTCCCAATGTATCATTTCCTGAATTCAGGCTCCAGAGCATTTCGCGCATGGAAACGTTCATTTCCTCTGATGTTTTCAGCAATTCTTCTATATCGGTTTTCAGGCTTTCATCGTGGGCTTTCTGCATTAAGAATTCAGCCTGTAGTTTCAGTGCGGAGATTCCGGCCCCGAGATCATCATGCATGTCGTGGGAAATTCTTTCGCGCTCCTTTTCAATGATCTTCTGCTTTTCCAGTTCTTTCTGGAGAAGCTGATTGCGGTATTCGGATTCCTTAAGCTGTTTTTCTTTTAGATAAAGAATTTGTTTGCGGTTGTACATCAATACAACAACGATGATAAAAAAAACGAAAAAAGCAACAATGATAATTGCCACTATATAGGTATTCTTAACAATCTCCGGCAATTCTTCTTTTAGAAATATGCTCATATTTATGTAAAGAAATAAAAATCAAAGTATAAAATATAATATTGACTCCAGTAAAGTTAGCTTTGATAAAATCTGAGAATTCCTGATCCGTATGATAAAAATAATACATCGGCAAACACCGGAAAATACCGAATGTTCCCCATAACAGCAATCCTGAACTGATCCAGAAACAAGGGTTATCAAGAATACTTTCTTCGTCAGCTGAATTCAATTTGCAGTAGAACCATATGACCGCATGCACGATCAGAAAAAGCATTACGGCTACGGCAATGTTTTCATCAAAAGCGGACCCCAGAAATTCTGTAAATATTCCGATGTACAGCAATGAAACGGCAAGGAATAATCCGGACAGGGTTTTGAATACAGCAGGCAGCTGATCAGCATAATACAGATAAAAAAAGCTTAAAACAAAAATCAGGTATAAATTATATGGTAACCCGATTATAATGTTTTCATTTATCTTATCCATAATAAAAGAGAACCCCTCTATCAGAAAAGTTACAAAAAGATATACAAAAAGGAAATTTTGGGAAGAAAAACCGTACTTTCTTCCCAAAATAAAGGACTGGCAAAGCACCAGTAAAAGTTCCAGATTGTATAAATAATGGACTATCAACCTTATGGTTTTAAATTACCTAAATCGTAATATCCTTCATAAACTGCCTGTTTTCCTGTGTCCGTGGTATCATAGTGATGTACTCTGTCACTGTCCTTTACTAAAACCTGCAGCGCCATCCTTATTTTGCCATTCTCCTTTACACATACAACTTCAAAATTAAGATCGTGTTCAAATCCGTTGAAGGCTTTGATTTTAGCCATCTCATAAACCACATACCGCGTAACTTCAGCATTTGTTGCTTTAATTATTTCTTTTCCAATTCCTTTATCGAATTTCTCATAAAGTTCGGAAAATTTATCTGAGTGTATATCAAAAGCTTCCATGGTACCGTCGTCCAGTAACCAGTAAGCGGATTCTTTTTCAAAATCTTTAATATCCAGTAAGGAAAGATCGTCAAAATCCGGGAGATCTGAAAATCGTAAAACGAGAGCAAGTGTGTTTTCGCTGTTCCTGCTGTTGATAAAGAAGACATGAAGATAAGCCTTTGAGGTGTTTTCGTCTACGATCCTGTTGATCTCAGATTTTTTCAGGATAAACCGGCTTTTTACAGTACCGGCATCATAATGTATTCCGAATAGTTCCGTATTGTCTGTTGCCACACTAAATGGTATCGGATCAGCGATATAATTGGTATCAAAATAAACAATACTTCCGGAACCCTTCACTTTAATATAACTTCCACACTGTCCCAATTCCCGTATCCGTTCAATAAGTTCACCTTCTAATCTTTTTTTTACCAATGGTTCAAGCACCTCTGATGATGTTTTCTTTCCCATAATTTCTTAGTTTTTAAAATGGTTAAATTTATTAATAGCCTCCACTTTATTACTGACGTGAAGTTTCCTGTAGATATTTCCGATGTGCTTCTTAACGGTATCGGTGCTGATGCATTTCCGGTCTGCTATCTCTTTGTATAAAAGCCCTTCTGATAAAAGTTCCAACACTTCTTTTTCACGTTCTGTAAGATCACCGAAATCCTGTATTTGCGGAAGCTTTCTTTCGAAATGGCCTAAAACCTTACGGGCAATGGAAAAGCTCATCGGTGCACCGCCGTTACAGACATCACGGATCGACGAAAGAATTTTATCCATGCTTTCCCCTTTTACGAGGTATCCCATTGCTCCTGCTTTCAGTGAACCAAAAACCTTCTCATCATCTTCGAAGCTGGTGCACATGATAAACTGTGTGCCGGGCATCTGCCGCTTCAGTCTTTCCATGATTTCAATCCCCGGCATATCCGGCAGCTGAATATCCATCATAATGACTTCCGGAATAAGATCCGGGAGCACGGCAAGTGCATCATTTCCACTGAAGAACTGAGCAACGACATTCATGTCATCCTGATAGTCAATGACTTTCTTCAACGCATTGCTATAGTTCTTTTCGTCTTCTACGATGGCTATGGAGATGCTCATGCTGGTGGGGTTTATGGCAAATGTAAACAAGATCTGAAAGACAGTCAATTACCCTTTCGGGTAATTTTCAAAGTTTTGAGTCCGGTCCATTGTTTTAGCTTCTGTTTTTATTAAATTTAATAAAATTTTCAGTACAACTTTAAATCGGAAAAGCAAAAAATTAAAATTATGAAAAAAGTATTTCTGTTAACAGGTAGTATGGCGCTGCTCATGCTTACGGGCTGTAAGAAGAATGAAAGCGGAAACAAAAGTGTCATCCGGGAAGAAAGCTCCGAAACTTCCGTGACTGACCATAATGGCAAGATTGATTCCGTGACCACCGGCTCGTCAATGACGGATGTAAACGGGCAGAAAACGGAAAAGGTCAGTAATGTTTATAAGGCTACGGATGGTACACTGGTAAAAGTCGTCTTTGAGACCACACCGAAAGAAAGCACAGTGGCCATCACCAGCAACAAAAAAACATTTACTCTGAAAAAAACGGAAACCAATGGGGATGAGACTGTTTATAAAAAAGACGATATGACCGCGCGCGTGAAAGGCGACAGTCTGCATCTGGAACAGGGCAACAATATGATTGAACTGAAAAAAACCAAAATTTAAATAATAAGGCCTTCATCGTGATGAAGGCCTTTTGCATCCGTATACGGTTATACCTTTTTAAGCAGCGAGCCGTTGATCCATCCGTACAGCGGTTCTCCACCGGCAGGATTTCTGAGCACATAGACATAAAACCATCCGGACCGGCTTTCCACAAATTCCACACGGGTACCTACCGGGAGCTTTGCCAGGCTTTGGAATGCAGTACTGGCACCGGTCCTGATATTGGTCTGATC